>DATCYH010000748.1:0-3058 GCA_036570405.1 Nocardioides sp. | reverse complement strand
CCGGCGCCAGGGCACCTACGACGCCATCCTGCGCGCCTGTGTCGATCGCCCACTCGCCAAGGTCGAGGCCAAGGTGCTCGACGCCCTGAGGCTCGGCACGCACCAGCTGCTCGCGATGCGTGTCCCGGCACATGCCGCAATCTCCAGCACCGTCGACCTGGTCCGCGCCAAGGCGGGACAGGGACCTGCCGGTTTCACGAACGCCGTGCTCCGCAAGGTCGCCGAGCACGACCATGACCAGTGGGTACGCCGCATCGCCCCACCGACCCGGTCGGGTTCGCTGCCATCCCCCATGCCCACCCGGTGTGGGTCGTGGAGGAGCTGCGCCGCTCGCTCCGTGCCCTCGGGGCAGCAGACGAGCTCGAGGCGTTGCTGGCGGCAGACAACGCGGCTCCGAAGGTCACCCTGGTCGCCCGACCCGGGACCTCCACGGTTGAGGAGCTGCGGGCCGCCGGCGCCGAACCGACGGGTCGCTCACCGCATGCGCTGGTCCTCGACTCGGGCGACCCCGGTGCCATCGGCGCCGTCGCCGAAGGACGCGCCGGAGTCCAGGACGAGGGCTCACAGCTCGTGGCCCTGGCGCTGGCCCATGTCGGGCTCGAGGGTCGCGACGAGCGTTGGTTGGACACCTGCGCTGGCCCTGGTGGGAAGTCAGCCCTGCTCGCGGCCCTGGCCGGCCAACGTGGCGCCCACCTGCTCGCGTCCGAGCGCCAGGAACACCGCGCCGGGCTGGTGCGGCGTGCGACCCGAACCAGCACGGCCGGACTTCTCGGAGTCGTCGTTGCCGACGGCACCCGCCCGGCCTGGGCGCCGGGGTCCTTCGACCGGGTCATCGTCGACGCCCCGTGCTCCGGGCTCGGAGCACTGCGTCGTCGGCCGGAGTCGCGCTGGCGCCGTTCCCCCAAGGACATCGCCGAGCTGGTCCCACTGCAGACAGACCTGCTGGCCAACGCCCTCGACTCCGTCCGTCCCGGGGGAGTGGTCGCCTATGTGACCTGCTCACCGGTCCTGGCCGAGACCTCCGGAGTCGTCGAGTCCGTGCTCGCTCGACGTGACGACGTCCGTCTCCTCGACGCCGAGCAGGCATTGCTCTCGGTGTCCGGGGTCGCCCTCGAGAAGGTGGGCGGACCATTGCCCGGCACGGTCCAGCTGTGGCCGCACCGCCACGGCACCGACGCGATGTTCCTGGCGCTGCTCACGCGCAGCCCAGCGGTACCTTGACTCGCATGGCCGCCTCGAAATCTCCGTCCGTCGAGTTGGAGGTCGATGACCGCGTGGTGCGGGTCAGCAACCCCGACCGGCAATACTTCCCGCCCAGCAGCACATCCGACACCGGTGCCACCAAGCTCGACCTGGTCGACTACTACCGCTGTGTGGGGCCAGGGATCGTCAATGCGTTGTTCGAACGACCCTGCATGCTGCACCGCTTCCCGAAGGGCCTGGCAGGGGACAAGGTCCACCAGAAACGGCTGCCGAAGGGTGCACCGGACTGGGTCGAGACCGTGCAGCTGCACTTCCCACGCTGGAACCGCACTGCCGACGAGCTCTGTGTCACCGAGCTCGCGAGCGTGATCTGGGCGGTCCAGATGTCGACGGTGGAGTTCCACCCGTGGAACAGTCGCCGACCCGACACCGAGCAACCGGACGAGTGGCGCATCGACCTCGACCCGGGCCCGGAGTCGGACTGGGCCCAGGTGCGTCGGGTGGCCGCCGTTGCCCACGAGGTCCTCGACGAGCTCGGCGCGACCGGGTTTCCCAAGACGAGCGGCGGATCCGGGCTGCACATCTATGTCCGGATCAAGCCCGAGCACGGGTTCACCGAGGTACGCCGGGCCGCGCTCGCGTTCGCACGCGAGGTCGAACGCCGGGCACCCCAAGATGTCACCACGCAATGGTGGCGCAAGGACCGTGACCCCGGGCACCTGTTCGTGGACTACAACCAGAACGCTCGGGACCACACGATCGCCTCGGCCTACTCCGTGCGCGGTGTGCCGGAGGCGCGGGTCTCCGCGCCGGTGCGCTGGCAGGAGATCGACGACATCGAGCCGAACGATTTCACCCTCTACTCGATGCCCGCACGGTTCGCGGAGGTGGGCGACCTCCACGCGGGGATCGATGACGCGGTCTTCGACATCGCTGCACTGCTCGACTGGGCAGAGCGCGACGAGGAAGAGGGAGAAGAACCACCGGCAGACCCTGAGTGAGGGCGGCCGAAAGAGACTGGCAGATAAGACGGGCGGAGTCTGGCAGGGTAGGGGCATGGGAACACTTGCCGAATCTGTCAATGTCGTTGAACTGGCCAACGGGCTGATCGCCGATCTCCCCAATCACGGCGCTGGTCGAGCTGCGAAGTCGGTGCTGCACGGGGACCTGTTGCGTGCCGTGGTGATGGTGCTGGCCGCCGGTCGGGAGATGTCCGACCACGAGGCACCGGGACCCTCGATGATCCAGGTCCTCGCGGGAGAGGTGGAGTTCATCGCCGGGGAGGAGACCTCGGTGCTCTCTACTGGCGACATGCTGCCGATCCCGGCTGCGGTGCACTCCGTGCGCGCTCGCAGTGACGCGGCCTTCATGCTCACCATCTGCCTGACCTAGGCTTCACACCGTGGGAATCCAGATCACGCCGTCAGTGCTGAACGCAGACCTCGCCGACCTCGCCAACGAAGTGAACCGGATCAAGGGCGCCGACTGGGTCCACGTCGATGTGATGGACAACCACTTCGTGCCCAACCTGACCCTGGGCCTGCCCGTGGTGGAGTCGCTGGCCAGGTCGACGCCGCTGCCGATGGATGCGCACCTGATGATCCAGGACCCGGATCGTTGGGCGCCGGCCTATGCCGAGGCAGGTTGCGGATCGGTCACCTTCCACGTCGAGGCGGCGGCGGCTCCGGTCCGGCTCGCCCGCGAGATCCGTGCCCAGGGCGCCCGGGCCAGCATGGCCCTCAAGCCGGCTACCCCGATCGAGCCCTACGAGGACCTCCTCGCCGAGCTCGACATGGTGTTGATCATGACCGTCGAGCCGGGCTTCGGCGGCCAGAAGTTCCTCGACCTGTGCCTG
>DATCYH010000747.1:0-2009 GCA_036570405.1 Nocardioides sp. | reverse complement strand
TTGATCTTCTTCTTGCGCCCGAGCTTCACCTCGCGCTGCATGCCGGTGTTGGCTTCCTTCACCTCGAGAGGGTGGAAGCCCATGGCCCGCAACTTGTCGGCGACGGCTGCCTCGGAGGCGGCGTCGACCTTGCCCTCGCGGAAGCTGCCCGAGTTGTCGCGGACCTTGTATGAGTACGTCGTGGTCATCTGTGTCTCGTTCCGCTCAGGCCCGCGGCCCGTGGCCGGAGCCGACCAGGGTGAGGAAGTCCGTCCGGTCCGAGCAGTGCTCCAGACCCATCTCCTGGGTGATCCGACCCGACCTCACCAGTTGGGCCAGGTCGGAGTTGAGCGTCTGCATTCCCGTGCTCCCACCCGACTGGAGAGCACCCTGGATCTGCTGAAGCTTTCCGTCCCGG
This sequence comes from Nocardioides sp., assembly GCA_036570405.1. Taxonomy (GTDB): domain Bacteria; phylum Actinomycetota; class Actinomycetes; order Propionibacteriales; family Nocardioidaceae; genus Nocardioides. The sequence continues at coordinate 1,612 of DATCYH010000747.1, read as the reverse complement.
ATGAGCGCCCGGATCCCGGAGTTGCAGACCATCACCTCGGTGGCTGCGACCCGTCCCCTGCCCTCCTTGGTCGGCACCAGGGTCTGGCAGACCACTCCCTGCAGCGTCGCGGCCAGCTGCGTGCGCACCTGCGCCTGCTGGTCGGCCGGGAACACGTCGACGACTCGCGTGATGGTGTCCTGCGCGGACTGGGTGTGCAGGGTCGCGAAGACCAGGTGACCGGTCTCCGCGGCTGTGAGCGCCACCGAGATGGTCTCCAGATCGCGGAGCTCCCCGACCAGGATCACGTCGGGGTCCTGGCGCAGCACGTGCTTGAGTGCGGCCTTGAAGTTGTGGGTGTCCTGGCCCACCTCGCGCTGGTTGACGATGCACCCCTGGTGCTCGTGCAGGAACTCCACCGGGTCCTCGATGGTCATGATGTGGCCGTTGCGGGTCCGGTTGACCTGGTCGATGACGGCAGCGAGCGTGGTGGACTTCCCCGACCCGGTGGGACCCGTGACCAGGACGAGGCCGCGCTTGAGGTCAGCGAACTGGCTGATCACCGGCGGCATGCCCAGGCTGTCGAGTGTCTTGATCTCCCAGGGGATCACGCGCATGACCGCGCCCAGTGACTCGCGCTGTTGGAACACGTTGACCCGGAACCGTGCGGCCCCGGGGAGCGCATAGGCGAAGTCGAGCTCCAGCTCCTCCTCGAAGACCTTCCGCTGGCGCTCGGTCATCACGCCGTAGAGCATCACTTGGAGCTGCTCGCCGACCAGTGGCGTGAAGCCGGGGATCGGTTGCATCCTGCCCGACACCCGCACCGTCGGTGCTGCCCCGACCGTGAGATGCAGGTCGGAGGCGCCGACGTCGAGGACATGGCGCAGCAGCTCATCCAGCACGATCCGGGCTGCCGGCGGCTCGCCGGGAACGGCCGGACCTGGCGTGGTCTGGACGGGGGCGACCTGGGCAACCGGGGGCGGCCCACCGAGTGGAGCGAGCGGGATCGACGTACTGGCCGGGGCAGCGAGGGGCACCCCGCCGATCGGTGACCGGTGGTCCTGGGTCGTGGCCTGCCCGGTGGGACCCGCCGGGGCTGCCGGCTGTGGTTCGGGCGACGCGAAGCCGAACGCCTCGAGGGTCAGACCCTCACCCGAGGGTGGGGGTGCAGCGTCGGTCATGGTTCCTTCTCTCGACGGTCATCGGTGGGTTGGCGTCTCGCACCAGATATCGGCACGTCGAGACGCCCGCTTGAGCGCGTCCGGTGTCACTTTCAGGCGACGACGCGGAGGATCTCCTCGATCGAGGTCAGACCTTGGGCGACCTTTGCCCAACCGTCCTGGCGCAACGTCTCCATGCCTTGGCTGCGTGCCGTGCGGGCGATCTCGTCCGTCGAGGCCCGGGCAACGGCCAACCGCTCGATGTCCTCGCTCATAGTCATGACCTCGTGCAGCGCCATCCGTCCTCGATAACCGGTCTGGGCGCAGGCAGAGCAGCCGGCCGGACGGTGCAGGGTCGGCAACGGCTCGCCCTCTGCCCAGGGAAATCCCACCCTGGTCAGGTCGGTCGGCTCGGGAACGTAAGGCTCCTTGCACCGCTCGCACAAGGACCGGCACAAACGTTGGGCCAGTAC
>DATCYH010000746.1:0-1700 GCA_036570405.1 Nocardioides sp. | reverse complement strand
GTGGTTGCGCGAGCACCTGATCTCCGCGGTCGCCGACGCGGTCCGCCTGGCCGACCACTGGCTCGACGAGGCCTGCGAGTTCCCCTCCGGCGTGACCTCCACCGCGGCTTGGAGCCGTGCGGAATGGATCGAGTCGACGCGGGCGGTCTGGCAGGTGCTGGTCGAGCCCGTCGCCGAGCACGTCGTCGCCGCGATGGGCAAGGCGCTGCCCGAGGAAGCCAGGGCGATGGTCGGCCCGCTGATCGGGATGCTCGGTCAGATGGGTGGTGCGATGTTCGGCAGCCAGGTCGGCACCGCACTTGGCGGCTTGGCCGGGGAGGTGCTCACTGCCTCCGACATCGGCCTGCCGCTGGGTCCGGCCGGGCGGGCCGCACTCGTCCCGACCAACGTCGCGAAGTTCGCCGAGGGCCTCGACATCACCTCGGACGACGTACGCCTCTATCTCGCGCTGCGCGAAGCCGCTCACCAGCGCCTCTTCGCTCACGTGCCGTGGTTGCGCGAGCACCTGATCTCCGCGGTCGCCGACTATGGCCGCGGCATCACCATCGACACCGCCGGCATCGAGGAGCAGATGCGCAACCTCAACCCCGGCGACCCGACCGCGATCCAGGAGGCGATGGAGGGCGGGCTGTTCGAGCCCAAGCAGACCCCCGCCCAGCAGGCCGCGCTGTTGCGACTGGAGACCACACTGGCACTTGTGGAGGGCTGGGTCGACGACGTGGTCGGTCAGGCCGCCAACGAGCGGATGCCGGCGGCGACCCGACTGCAGGAGGCAGTACGCCGTCGCCGGGCTGCCGGCGGGCCTGCCGAGGAGACCTTCGCTGCACTGGTCGGTCTCGAGTTGCGACCGCGCCGCCTGCGCGATGCCTCCACGCTGTGGGGATCGCTCCGCACCCGGCACGGCAACGACGGCCGCGACTCGGTGTGGCTGCACCCCGACCTGCTGCCGAGCGCCGATGACCTCGACGACCCGCTGGGCTTCCGGGAGGAGACGGCCGAGTCCGTGTCGCTCTCCGATGAGGACTTCGACGCCGAGCTCGCCAAGTTGCTCGACGACAGCAAGGGCGAGGGCGACAACACCGGCGGGGACTCCCCCGACGCGTGAACCTGCACGACGACGCGTTGGACGTGCTCGGGTCCTGGACCGCGCCCGATGCCGCCCAGGAGCAGCACAGGCAACGGAGCCTCGCGCACCTCGAAGAGCACCCGGACGGGATGAGGCGTGAGTGCTTTCCCGCTCACGTCACCGCCGGAACCCTGGTCCTCTCCCATGATGGCCAGGCGGTCCTGCTGAACCTGCACCGCAAGGCCAAGCGCTGGTTCGCGTTCGGCGGTCACTGCGAGGAAAAGGACGAGACCCTCGCCGGCGTCGCCCTACGCGAAGCCTTGGAGGAGTCGGGGTTGAGCTCGTTGGACTTCATCGCGACGCCGGTGCAGCTCGACGAGCACGCCGTGCCGTTCTGCGACCCGCGTGGCACGGTCGCGCACCTGGACGTGCGCTTCGTGGCGGTGGCCCCGGAAGGTACCGCGCACGCCGCCAGCGACGAGTCGCTCGACGTGCGTTGGTGGCCCGTCGATCGGCTGCCCGAGGGGCTCGAGGACGACATGCACCGGCTCGTCGCCCTGGCGCGGGACCGGGTGGCGGCTCGCTGATCGCGAACGCCCCCGATCAGACAACGCAGTCAGACAACGCAGTAGGT
>DATCYH010000745.1:0-7871 GCA_036570405.1 Nocardioides sp. | reverse complement strand
CGGATCGACCAAGACGCCCGGAGCACGTCACCCTCCCGCTCCTCACGCTCGTCACGGCCCAGAGTCTCGACGGCGACTACCGGCATGTCGCCGATCGCAAACGGGCGAATGGCGAACCGGTGGCCCAACCGCACACGTTGCGCAACGCAGCGATCATCGTGGGGATCTTCGGCCTGATGACTGCGATCGCCTTCGTGCAGACCGAGCGCAACGCTGCGGCAAGTGAGGCGGGGCGCGAGCAGCTGATCACTTCGATCAGTCAGGAGCGCACGGCCCTGGAGACGCGGCAGGCCAGGATCGGCGATCTTCGTGAGGAGACCCTCTCGCTGTCCGAGGACGTACGCCGGGTGGCGGAGGCCGAGTCGAGCGCGAAGACCAGTCTGTTGGGGATCCGCGGTCGCAGTGGCTTCGCGCCCGTGACCGGACCCGGCGTTCGCGTCAAGGTGGATGACTCACCCGACGGCAGTGCGAACGGGCAGGTCCGCGACGAGGACCTCGCTCTGGTGGTCGATGGACTCTGGGCCGCTGGGGCAGAAGCAGTCTCCATCAACGGGCATCGGCTGACGGCCTTGACCGGCATCCGCAACGTCGGCGTCGCTGTGCACATCAAGGCGCAACCGCTCAAGCCTCCCTATCTGATCGAGGCGATAGGGGATCCGGACACCCTTCAGTCGCTCTATGTCGAGTCCTCGCCCGGCACCCAGTTCATGTCGGTGGCGAACCAGTTCGGATTCGTCTTCGACATGGAGAATGCCCGCACGCTCAACCTCTCCGGAAGCACGAGTCCACGACTCCGTTCGGCGCAGGTGCACCAGAAGAAGAAGTCGGAGAAGGACATGGAGGTCAGACCTTGATTGCAGCACTTGGCCTGTTGATCGGGATCGTTGCCGGGTTGATTCTCCAACCCGACGTCCCGATCTGGCTCGAGCCCTATTTGCCGATCGCGGTGGTGGCGGCTCTCGACGCCGTCTTCGGTGGTCTGCGCGCCTTCCTGGACGGCATCTTCGACGACAAGGTCTTCGTGGTCTCGTTCTTCAGCAACGTCGTGATCGCGGCCGGCATCGTGTTCCTCGGCGACAAGCTGGGCGTCGGCGGCCAGTTGGCGACCGGCGTCATCGTCGTCCTCGGCATTCGGATCTTCTCCAACGTGGCTGCGATCAGGAGGCACATCTTCCATGCCTGAGCAGCCAGGGAGCCCCGGGACCACTCCGGAAGGCGGCAGATCGGTGCCGGCGGATGCCGGGGCCACCCGTGAGCCGCAGAAAGCGCCCGCTGAGGGCTCAACGGGGCGCGCCCGATTCATGCAGGCGCTCGTGTCCCGGCCGACGCGGGGCCAGGCACTGGTGGCCGTGCTCCTTGCTGCGGTCGGATTCGCCGCCACCACGCAGGTGCAGTCGAACGAACGCGACGACGACTATGCCGGCCTGCGCCAGTCCGACCTGATCCGAGTCTTCGACGGTCTCTCGGGCAGCTCCCAGCGCGCCGACGCCGAGATCCAACGACTGACCGGGCTCCGCGACGACCTGAGGACCGAGAGTTCCAGCCGCCAGGCAGCCCTCGACCAGGCCCGCAACGACGCCCAGGTCTATGGCATCCTCGCCGGCACTCTGCCCGCCTCGGGACCCGGCGTACGGATCACCATCGAGGACACCGAAGGCCGTGTCTCGGCACGCACCCTGCTCGACACGATCCAGGAGTTGCGGGCTGCGGGGGCCGAGGTGATCGAGTTCAACGAGCGGGTCCGTCTCATCGCCCAGAGCGACGTCGTGGAGACGATCTCGGGCATCGAGATCGACGGACGAAGCCTGGAGGCCCCCTACGTGATCGACGTGATCGGTGAGCCGAACACCCTGGCCGGATCTCTAGACTTTCCCGGAGGGCCGACCGAGAGTGTCGCGGCCGAGGGAGGAAGCATCACCTTCGAGGAGCTGAACCAGATCGTGGTCGAAAGCGTCGTGGACGAATCCGCGTCGAAGTTCGCCTCGCCCCGTTCCTAGCAGTAGCCTGCCGTCGACACCAGACGGCATCACCCGAGAGGACCCGCCTTGTACCCCACCGACCTGAAGTACAGCAGTGAGCACGAGTGGGTCCGTCAGCCGGGGGAGAGCCCCGATTCGGTCCGCATCGGTGTCACCCACTTTGCCCAGGACGCCCTGGGCGACATCGTCTATGTCTCGCTCCCGGAGATTGGCGACCAGATCACTTCCGGCACCGCCGTCGGCGAGCTCGAATCGGTGAAGTCGGTCAGTGACATCTACTCCCCGGTGACCGGCGAGGTGGTGGCACGCAACGAGTCGCTCGACGACACTCCGGGCCTGGTCAACTCCGAGCCGTACGGCGGCGGATGGCTCTTCGAGGTCAAGGTCACCGACGCATCTGCGATGGACTCCCTGATGGATGCCGATTCCTACCAGAGTTCATTGGACGGCTGATAGGTTTACACCATCAACCTCGACCGTGTGTTGAGGGTTGGCGACCTTTGTTCCACCCATGATCTCTATGGAGGGCTCGTAGATGCCGTTCTGCACCAGCTGTGGCCGGAAGAACCCCGACGACGCGCGGTTCTGTGCCCAGTGTGGAAATCGGCTCGTCACCGAGACGGGCGCCGAGTCCGCGACCGAGTCCACGGCCACGATCTCGTTCAACGCACCGGAGCGTGTCGAGACCGGTGATCGTGCCCTGAACCTCGCCGAGTCGGCAGCCGTCGACGCGCTGCCGGCGGGGCACGCCCTGCTCGTGGTGCAGCGCGGACCGAGCGCCGGGTCGCGATTCCTGCTCGACCAGGACCTGGTCACCGCCGGTCGTCATCCCGAGAGCGAGATCTTCCTTGACGACGTGACGGTGTCGCGTCGCCATGCCGACTTCCGTCGCGCAGGCGCGGGCTTCACGGTCTCCGACTCCGGCAGCCTCAACGGCACCTACGTGAACCGGGACCGGATCGACGAGGTCGTCCTGCAGGACGGGGACGAGGTCCAGATCGGCAAGTACCGGCTGGTCTACTTTGCCGGGCACGGCAGCGAGACGCACTGATCGTGGCCACTCCGGCAGCTTCACCACGAAGCCGGATGAACATCGGACAGGTGCTGTCCGAGCTCGAAGGTGACTTCCCGGGCATCTCGCACTCGAAGATCCGATTCCTCGAGGACAAGGGCCTGATCGATCCCGAGCGCACGTCCGCGGGCTATCGCAAGTTCTCCGTCCATGACGTCGACCGGTTGCGCTACATCCTGCGGATGCAGCGGGACCACTACCTGCCGCTGAAGGTGATCGGCGAGCACCTCGATGCCATGGATCGGGGGCTCCAGCCGCCAGCGATTGAGGAAGTCGGCCCGCGGGTACCGAGCGTCGCCCTGGCCACCGACGGCATGCCATCGGTGGAGTCCTTCCGCAGCACCTCCGACCTGCGAGTCTCGCGCCGCGAGCTGCTCAAGGTGGTCGGCATCGAGGAAGACCTGCTGGCCCAGCTCGAGACGTTCGGCTTGGTGACGGCAAGCAGGAGCGGACACTTCGACGCCGACGACCTGGTCATCGCCAAGGCCGCCTGCGACCTGGCCGCCTTCGGGTTGGAACCGCGACACCTAAGGACGTTCCGCACGGCCGCAGATCGTGAGGTCGGACTGGTGGAGCAGGTGGTCGCCCCCGTTCGTGGAGGACGCGACGCAAGCGCCCGCGCTCGGGCGGAGGAGGCGGTGGCGGAGATCGCCGCGCTGACCGTGAAACTCCATGCCACGCTGGTGAAGAAGGGCTTGCGCTCCTGATCGCACCGCCGCAGTGGTGCGTGCCCGCAAGCCGAGTAGTGTGACGCTCATGCGTGAAGTGGATGTCATCGGAGTCCGAGTCGAGATGCCTTCGAACCAGCCGATCGTGCTGCTGCGCGAGGTGGCGGGGGAGCGATACCTCCCGATCTGGATCGGCGCGGTGGAGGCCACGGCGATCGCCTTCGCCCAACAGGGCGTCGTACCCCCGCGTCCGTTGACCCACGACCTGCTCAAGAACATCCTGGACGAGACCGGCAACCCGCTCTCGGAGGTCCGGATCACCGAGATGCGTGATGGCGTCTTCTATGCGTTGCTGGTCTTCGAGTCGGGACTCGAGATTAGTGCCAGGCCCTCGGACTCGATCGCCCTCGCGTTGCGCACGCAGACCCGGATCGTCTGCTCGGAGGAGGTCCTCGACGAGGCCGGACTGGCGGTGCCCGAGGAGCAGGAGGACGAGGTCGAACGCTTCCGGGAGTTCCTCGACCACGTCACGCCGGAGGACTTCGAGAGCGGCTCCGAGGAGAGCTGAAAGACTCACCTTCAACTTCAGGTTGAGGGTCGTGGCACACGGCGCGTCACGTTGACCAAGGTGGTGCTCTGCCTTACCTTGAAGTGTCTCCGTTGTAACTCCACCGTTGTGGTCTGCTCAGGTCGCCCGCAACACCTTCCCCCTCGGGAGTTACGCTGAATGGAGTAACTGACCGGAGGGTCGACGTGGCATTCAACGAAAAGGACGCAGTGGACGAGTCCGCTGCTGTCGCAGCAGGCAGGGCCGACGAGCAGGGCCTGCTCTTCACCGACGACGTGTCGCCTCTGCCCAGCGACCTGGGCTACCGTGGGCCGACCGCGTGCAATGCCGCCGGCATCACCTACCGCCAGCTCGACTACTGGGCCCGCACCGGCCTGGTCGAGCCCACCGTGCGCGGCGCAACGGGTTCGGGCACGCAGCGGCTCTACTCGTTCCGCGACATCCTGATCCTCAAGATCATCAAGCGACTTCTCGACGCGGGCATCTCGCTCCAGCAGATCCGCACCGCCGTCCAGCACCTGCGCGAGCGGGGCACCGAGGATCTCACGCGCGTGACGTTGATGAGTGACGGCGCCTCTGTCTACGAGTGCACGAGCAACGACGAGGTCATCGACCTGCTCCAGGGCGGCCAGGGCGTCTTCGGCATCGCCATCGGTGGTGTGTGGCGAGAGATCGAGGGGTCCCTCGCCGAGCTCCCGAGCGAGCGCGCCGCGGACGACGGTGCGGCGGGGGAGTCGGCCAGCGACGAGCTCGCTGCTCGCCGAGCCGCACGCAAGATCAGCTGAGTTCACGCACCTCCGCAACGGCTCGCCACCTGATCGTGGCGGGCCGTTCGTGCGCTCCGGTGATAGATTGCAGCCGCTGACAATCCCGCGTGGGAGAGTCCCTGCCGGTCCAGGTCGCGCAGGGCGCCGAAGGTGCAACTCCTCCCCGGAACCTCTCAGGTGCAAAGGACCACGCGGAGCAGGCAACTCTGGAGCCGCCCGGACGACCCGGGGCCGGTGACTGAGGGGGAGGCGTGAACCACGCCATCCGCCTTCTCTGCCTGCCTCCGGGAGTCACACCGTGTCAGATCACCCCACGCTCTCCGAGCTCGACAACGCCCAGCCTTTCACCGATCGCCACATCGGCCCGGACGCCGACGCCGTGGCAACGATGCTGGAGACGCTGGGCCACGAGAGCCTCGACTCCTTGATGGACGCTGCGGTGCCCGGCGGCATTCGGTCGGTCGAGTTGCTCAACCTGCCCTCGGCGGCCTCCGAGATCACGGTGGCCAGCGAGCTGCGTGAGCTCGCGGGACGCAACCGCGCGGCCGAGTCCATGATCGGTCTCGGCTACCACGGCACGGTGACCCCTCCGGTGATCCGGCGCAACGTGCTCGAGGACCCGAGCTGGTACACCGCCTACACGCCCTACCAGCCGGAGATCTCCCAGGGGCGCCTCGAGGCCCTGCTCAACTTCCAGACCGTGGTCGCCGACCTGACCGGCCTGCCGGTGTCCAACTCCTCGCTGCTCGACGAGGGCACCGCCGTTGCCGAAGCGATGACGCTCGTACGCCGTGGCAACCGCAAGGCGAGTGGCCCGTTCGTGGTCGACGCCGACGCCCTCCCGCAGACCATCGACGTGGTCCGCACCAGGGCCGAGGCGATGGGGATCGACGTCGTGGTGGCCGACCTCGCCGAGGGCCTGCCCGAGGGTGACCTGTGCGGCGTGGTCGTCCAGTATCCCGGCGCCTCGGGTCGGATCATCGATCCCCGAGGAGTGATCGACCAGGCGCACGAGCGCAACGCTCTGGCCGTGGTCGCCACCGATCTGCTCGCCCTCACCCTGCTCGAAGCGCCGGGGACGATGGGGGCAGACGTCGTCGTCGGTTCGAGCCAGCGGTTCGGCGTCCCGCTCTTCTACGGTGGTCCGCACGCCGGTTTCATGTCCGTGTCGTCCGGCCTCGAGCGCCAGCTGCCCGGCCGCCTCGTCGGCGTCTCCGTGGACGCCGCCGGCCGCCCGGCGTACCGCCTTGCGCTGCAGACCCGCGAGCAGCACATCCGCCGTGACAAGGCGACCTCCAACATCTGCACCGCCCAGGTCCTCCTGGCCGTCGTCGCCTCCATGTACGCCGTGCACCACGGCCCCACCGGTCTGAAGCAGATCGCCTCACGGACGCACCGCTATGCGGCCGTGATCGCGAGAGCGCTCACCGATGCCGGGTTGGAGATCCTGGCAGGGGAGTTCTTCGACACCGTCACGGTCCGTGTCCCGGGCGGCGCCGAGGCAGTCGTCTCGGCGGCCCGTGACCTCGGCGTGCACCTGCGCCTGGTCGATGGAGACCACGTCGGGTTGTCCACCTCCGAGACCACCACGCGTTCGACGGTGACCGCGGTCCTGAAGGCCTTCGGCATCAGCGCCGACCTGGACGCCGTCGACCGGCTCGTCGGCGACGCGCTCCCGGACGCACTGCGTCGCAGCACCCCCTTCCTGGAGCACGAGGTGTTCAACACCCACCGCAGCGAGACGTCGATGCTGCGCTACCTGCGACGTCTCTCGGCACGTGACTACGCCCTCGACCGCGGGATGATCCCGCTCGGCTCGTGCACGATGAAGCTGAACGCCACCACCGAGATGGAGCCGATCAGCCTTCCCGGCTTCGCGAACCTGCACCCGTTCGCACCCGCCGAGGACGCAGCGGGCTACCACCGGCTGATCGCAGACCTGGAGGGTTGGCTCGCCGAGGTGACGGGCTATGACCGCGTCTCGATCCAACCCAACGCGGGCTCGCAGGGTGAGCTGGCCGGCCTGCTCGCAATCCGCGGCTACCACCGCGCCAACGGGCAGGAGCAGCGAAACGTCTGCCTGATCCCGTCCTCGGCCCACGGCACGAACGCGGCATCGGCGGTGATGGCTGGCATGCGGGTGGTCGTGGTGAAGGCTGCCGAAGACGGTTCGGTGGACCTGGCCGACCTGGAGGGCAAGTGCGAGGAGCACGCAGCGACTCTGGCCGCGGTGATGGTCACCTATCCGTCGACGCACGGAGCCTATGAGGAGGGCATCACGGCGCTGTGCGAGCTGGTGCACGCACACGGTGGGCAGGTCTACGTGGACGGGGCGAACCTGAACGCCCTGCTGGGCTATGCCCAGCCCGGCGTCTTCGGCGGCGACGTGTCGCACCTGAACCTGCACAAGACCTTCTGCATCCCGCACGGAGGTGGCGGGCCCGGCGTCGGGCCGGTGGCTGTGCGTGCGCACCTGGCGCCCTACCTGCCTTCGCACGCGCAGCACCCCGAGGAGGCGAAGCGTGCCGGCATCGGCCCGATCAGCGCTGCGCCCTACGGCTCGGCGGGCATCCTGCCGATCTCGTGGGCCTACATCCGACTGATGGGTGCTGCCGGCCTGACTCGCGCCACGGCGGTCGCCGTGCTGTCCGCGAACTACATCGCTGCCCGGCTCCAGGAGTACTACCCGGTGCTCTATCGCGGCCACGGGGGACTGGTCGCCCACGAGTGCATCCTCGACCTGCGCGAGCTGACCAAGACCAGCGGCGTGACGGTGGACGACGTGGCCAAGCGCCTCATCGACTACGGGTTCCACTC
>DATCYH010000744.1:0-1733 GCA_036570405.1 Nocardioides sp. | reverse complement strand
AGAGCAGCGCGATCTCGCCCTCGATGAAGCCGCGCAGCCGGCGACCGCGCCAACCAGCCTTCGCGGCGCGCTCACGCGCCTCGCCCAGATCGCCGGCGGCCAGAGCGGCGCTCGCCGACACGACGTACGGCGACTGTCCTGCGGCGAGCCTGTCTGCGAGCGGTGCCAGCCGGGGGACGGCACGGGCGCCGATGGTCGCTGCGTGACCGCGTCCGCGGGCCAGGTGACGCCAAACGACGGAGGCGGCAACGGGCACATTTCGGGCCTTCACGAACAGGTCGTGCGAGCGGGGCATGCGGCGTTCCTTCCTCTCCTGGGGACCGGTCCTGACCGTCGCCGCTTCTGTCCCGGACCGTCAAATACGGTAACTTACCGCGAGGCGCAGCGGACGAATCACTCCGTGACGTGCCTCTGAGCACCGCCACTGCACCGCCGTCGAGACCAGGAGTCCCCTTGAGGTTGCGTCGACCCAGGCCCCCCGCCTATCCAGTGCCGGAGCCCGCGCCGACCCGCTCGCTCGAGGTGGCGGTGATCCTCGACCCATTCTCCGAGATGGCGTTGCGCTACGAGTGGCAGCAGATCACCTTCGGCCCGGAGAACTGGCGCGCCGTGCTGGGCGCGCGACGCCCCGCGATGCTCTTCGTCGAGTCCGCCTGGAACGGCAACAACGGCGCCTGGCGACTGCACATGACCAAGGAGAAGCGACCCTCGGCCGAGCTGCGCGCCCTGGTCGAGTGGTGCCGCGCAGAAGGCATCCCGACGGTCTTCTGGAACAAGGAGGACCCGCCCAACTACGACGTGTTCATCGAGACCGCGAAGCTCTTCGACCAGGTCTTCACCGTCGATGCCGACCGGATCCCGGTCTACCACCAGGACCTCGGCCACGACCGCGTCGCGCTGCTCCCCTTCGCGGCCCAACCGCGCCTGCACAACCCGGTGCGCCGGATGAAGGGCCCGATGCACGAGGTCGCCTTCGCCGGCACCTGGTTCGCCGAGAAGCACCCCGAGCGGCGCCAGCAGATGGAATATCTGCTCAAGCCGGCACTCGAGCGCGACCTGCACATCTGGTCGCGGATGCAGAAGGGCGACAAGCGCTACCGCTTCCCCAAGCCCTACAAGAAGCACGTGGTCGGTTCGCTGCCCTACGAGAAGATGCTCAGCGCCTACACGGCGTACAAGGTCTTCCTCAACGTGAACTCGGTGACCGGCTCACCCTCGATGGGCTCGCGCCGCCTCTTCGAGCTCTCCGCCTGCCAGACCGCCGTGCTCAGTGCCCCCGCGGCCAGCATCAAGCCGTTCTTCGGCGACGACATCGAGGTCGTCTCCAACGAGGAGGAGGCCCGGGCAGCGCTCGACGTACTGCTCGGCCAGGACGAATATCGCGACCGCCAGGCCCTGCGCGCCCACCGGCGGGTCTTCGACGAGCACCTCTACACCCACCGCGTCGACTCTGTGCTGCGCTCGGTCGGACTGGCCGCTCCGCAGTCGCCGCAGGCGGGCTCACGGGGCGCGGTGAAGTCGGTCAGCTGCGTGGTGCCCACGATGCGTCCCGAACAGCTCGACCACGTCATCGACACGATGGCCCGCCAGAGCCATGGCCCGGTCCAGTTGGTGCTGGTCACCCACGGCTTCGAGGCGCCGGCGGACCTGGTCGCCCGCGCCGCCGAGAAGGGCGTCGAGGACGTGGTCGTCCAGTACGCCGACTCATCGCTGAACCTGGGCGCGCTGATGAA
>DATCYH010000743.1:0-3584 GCA_036570405.1 Nocardioides sp. | reverse complement strand
GACCGGGAACCATAGACACCCCCGGTCGTCCGTCGCGGGCACTGACTAGACCACAGGCGTAGATGGGTGACCAGGCAAATCGGTCGCCCGTGTAATGAGGTGACTGGTCAAACGGTCGCCTTGTGCCGATGAGGTGACCCGACGAGCGGTCACCTTGTGTGTCACCCCCTATCCGGAGGATCACTTCGCAATGGCAAAGATCATCGCGTTCGACGAAGAGGCACGTCGTGGCCTCGAGCGAGGCCTCAACGCCCTCGCCGACGCTGTCAAGGTGACGTTGGGCCCCAAGGGTCGCAACGTCGTTCTCGAAAAGAAGTGGGGCGCCCCCACGATCACCAACGATGGTGTTTCCATCGCCAAGGAGATCGAACTCGACGACCCGTACGAGAAGATCGGCGCCGAGCTCGTCAAGGAGGTCGCCAAGAAGACCGACGACGTCGCCGGCGACGGCACCACCACGGCGACCGTGCTCGCCCAGGCGATGGTCCGCGAGGGCCTCCGCAACGTGGCCGCGGGTGCGAACCCGATGGGCCTCAAGCGGGGCATCGAGGCCGCCGTGGCGTCCGTCTCCGAGCAGCTGCTCTCGATGGCCAAGGACATCGAGACCAAGGAGCAGATCGCCTCTGCCGCCACCATCTCCGCCGGTGGGGACACCACCGTCGGTGACGCCATCGCCGAGGCGATGGACAAGGTCGGCAAGGAAGGTGTCATCACCGTCGAGGAGTCGAACACCTTCGGGATCGACCTCGAGCTGACCGAGGGTATGCGGTTCGACAAGGGCTACATCTCGGCCTACTTCGTGACCGACCCCGAGCGCATGGAGACGGTTCTCGAGGACGCCTACGTCCTGATCGCGAACCAGAAGATCTCCAACGTCAAGGACCTGCTGCCGGTTCTCGAGAAGGTCATGCAGTCCGGCAAGCCGCTCGTCATCCTCGCTGAGGACGTCGACGGTGAGGCCCTCTCGACCCTGGTCGTCAACAAGATCCGTGGCACCTTCAAGTCCGTCGCCGTCAAGGCCCCGGGCTTCGGTGACCGCCGCAAGGCCATGCTGCAGGACATCGCGATCCTGACCGGTGGCCAGGTCATCTCCGAGGAGGTCGGCCTGAAGCTCGAGTCGACCGGCATCGAGCTGCTCGGCCAGGCCCGCAAGGTAGTCATCACCAAGGACGAGACCACCATCGTCGAGGGAGCTGGCGACCAGGCCCAGATCGAGGGTCGGGTCAACCAGATCCGTGCCGAGATCGAGAAGTCGGACTCCGACTACGACCGCGAGAAGCTGCAGGAGCGCCTGGCCAAGCTGGCCGGTGGCGTTGCAGTGATCAAGGTCGGCGCGGCCACCGAGGTCGAGCTCAAGGAGCGCAAGCACCGCATCGAGGACGCCGTTCGCAACGCGAAGGCCGCCGTCGAGGAGGGCATCGTTGCCGGAGGTGGCGTGGCGCTGGTCCAGGCCGCCGCCACCGCGTTCGACAAGCTCGAGCTCGAGGGTGACGAGGCCACCGGTGCGAACATCGTTCGCGTCGCGACCGAGGCTCCGCTCAAGCAGATCGCCATCAACGCCGGCCTCGAGGGCGGCGTCGTGGCGGAGAAGGTCCGCAACCTCACCTCGGGCCACGGCCTGAACGCCGCGACTGGTGAATATGTCGACATGATCGCCGCCGGCATCATCGACCCGGCCAAGGTGACCCGCTCTGCCCTGCAGAACGCGGCCTCCATCGCGGCCCTGTTCCTCACCACCGAGGCTGTCATTGCCGACAAGCCGGAGAAGGCCGCCCCGATGGGCGACCCGACCGGTGGCATGGGCGGCATGGGCGGCATGGACTTCTGATCCGGAGCGACGAGGGCGCCCCGCGAGGAACGAGCGGGAGTGTCTGAGAAGTGAAGGGGAGGAAGTCCGATGAGGATGGACTTCTGATCCACCGCACCAACACTGAACGGCCCCGGGCATCTGCCCGGGGCCGTTCGGCCATTTCCGGGATACGAATTGGCTGTTCTAGGACTCAAAAACAGCCAATCCGTATCCCGGAAGGTCTTGGTTCGAAGCCCGGCGAACGTTGGGGGCACCGACCTACACTCGATCCATGCGCAAGTCACTCGCGGTTGCTTCACTGCTCCTGATGGTTCTCGTCGGCGGTTGCGGAGACAAGAACACCCAGGTCGATGCCACCTCCGCCGAGCCGACGCCGACCACTTCCGGCTCGGGCACTCCAGCGCCGGAGCAGAGCTCCGCGATCACCGAGCAGGACTTCTGCGACAACATCGTCGAGATCTTCAGCATGCACGACAAGAAGAGCGGCACGGACCCGCTCACCGACCTGATGGCGGACGGCGTACCGGCCGAGATGCCGCAGGACGCCAAGGACGGCGTCCAGGTCATCATCGACAACTCCGCCAAACTGAACGACCCCAAGGCGATGGTGGAGGCCTACCGCGCGCTTCCCGAGGGCGACCGGGAATCGGTCAACGCGCTGGTGCAGTACGTCGCCACCGCGTGCGGCACCGACATCGTCAAGGGGCTCGTCGCGTTGCTGCCCGAGACGGTCCCCGAGGAGCTGAGGGCGATCGGCCCCGAGGACCTTCCCTCCGAGCTGCGCGGCCTGCTGCCCTCCGAGCTGCCCTCGGACCTCGAGGGGATCATCCCCGAGGACCTCGCCACGTTGATCCCCGAGGAGTGGCGCTCGCTGATCCCCGAGGAATACCAGGACCTCTTCGAGTCCCCGAGCGCCTCACCCAGCGTCTGAGCGGCGAGAGTCGAGCCCGCCCAGCGGTGCGATGACGGTCCCGGAGTGCTCGCAGACCCAGTGCGGGTCCGGGCCACCCAGCTCGGGCTGGATGTAGAGCGGGTGGGTGTCGTCGTCCTCGCACTGCGTGCACAGCGGCCAGCGGCCGACCTTCTCCAGGAGCGCGTCCTGCACGTCCTGGGCGACCAGGCCCCCGACGTAGACCGCACCCTGGGGCCACTGCTCGGCCCACCATCGTCGCTCGGAGACGGCGTCTTCGAGGAGTGAGACGATCTCGGCGGAGGCGATTCCGGTGGCCTCGAGATCGCGCATCACGGTGGCGCGGGCGGAGAGGAGTTGATCGGTCACTCTCTCATTGTGCGTCGGGCGTGGTTGCCCGCCTGAGCGGTGGAGTGGTGGCGGTCGTGGCCACGACGACCATCACCAGCCCGCCACCGACGACACCAGCCGTGACCGACCAGGGCAGCGTCGCGAGCAGCATCAGCGGCAGGACCAGCAGCACGGTGACCAGGACGATCACCCGGCTGACCGCCAGGACCCGGCGTAGCGAGCGGAGCAGCGTGAACGTGTCCGCGACCAGGGAGACGTCAAGGTCACGCATGGTGAGGTCGGCCTCGGGACCGTCGCCCACAGCCAGGTCTGCCTGGGCGTGCGCCTCGGGCTGGGGCGCGCTGGCACCGACCATGGCGACCACGCGGCCCTGCTCCTGGAGCTCGGCCACCAGCCGGCCCCGCTTCTCAGGTGCGGTGGCACCCCACCGCGACGCGATGCCGGCCGCGTCGGCGAGACGGTCGGTGTTGCGGCTGGGTTCATCGGCGACCAGGAAGCTCTCGATGCCGAGGC
>DATCYH010000742.1:0-11504 GCA_036570405.1 Nocardioides sp. | reverse complement strand
CCGGGGCGGCCAGGCCCCGTGCGCCGGCCTGGAGCTCACCGGCGGTCACGGCGAAGTGGGCCGAGGCCGTGTCGCGCAGCATCAGGATCGCCTTGCCCGCAGCACCCTGCGCCAGCGGGTGCCGGGCGCCCACCCGGTAGGAGACGTGGAAGTCGGTCCAGGAGGGCTCGACCACGGCCAGCGCCAGGGCCTCGTCCCCGTCGGCGACGGTCAGGTGCGCGGTGCATCCGGCCGCCTCGGCGAGCGAGCGCCGGACCGGGACCGCCATCTCGCGCAGCACCGGCTGCACTGCGGAGGCGAGGTGCAAGACACCGAGGCCGACGTGCAGGCGCGCGTGCGAGTCACGGCGTACCAGCGCGTGCTGCTCCAGGGTCGCGACCAGGCGATAGACGACCGTCCGGTTCACCGCGAGGCGTGTCGCGAGCTCGGTGATCGTCAGGCCTGACTGGGCTTCGGCGAGCACACGGAGCACCTGCAGGCCACGGTCGAGCGTCTGCGAGGTCTCCGTTGCCATGCGCCGAGCCTAGTCGGGCACGAGCGTCCCGAGTGGGTGAGACACAGCGGCGTCCTCAGGAACTCTGCCGGATCGCCCAGTCCCGGACCAGGTCGATCCGCTTCTGCAACAACGCTGCCGTGGCCACCGCGGCGGCCGGCCCCCCGGTCTCCTTGCGGAGCGCCGCGTGGGTGACGCCGTGCGGTTGGCCGGTGCGGTGGAACCAGGCGGCAACGAGGCCGTTGAGCTCCCGGCGCAGCATCGCCAGCTGTTCGTGCGTGGACACCTCGGCGACGCTGTCACCGCGGGAGGTGGTCGCGGAGGCCTTCTGCTTGGCCGCCCGCTCGCTCTGCCGGGTGCGGAGCAGGTCGCGCACCTGGTCAGGCTCAAGCAGGCCGGGGATGCCGAGGAAGTCCATCTCCTCCTCCGAGCCGACGTGCACCTCGCCGGCGTGGCCGAACTCGCCACCGTCGTAGAGCACGCGGTCGAAGGTGGCCTGGGACCCGAGAGCCTCCCACGGTCCCATCGCCTCATCACCGGATGCGGACTCGGTGGCGTTGGCCTGGTTCATCAGGTCTTCCTCGGCCGAATGCATGTCCGCGTCGTCCTTGACGACCTTGCCGAGGACGTGGTCGCGCTCGACCTCCATCTCCGAGGC
The DNA here is from genome assembly GCA_036570405.1 of Nocardioides sp. Taxonomy (GTDB): domain Bacteria; phylum Actinomycetota; class Actinomycetes; order Propionibacteriales; family Nocardioidaceae; genus Nocardioides. The sequence continues at coordinate 10,353 of DATCYH010000742.1, read as the reverse complement.
GTGCCCGAGCAGGTTGGGCACCGACGGGAGGAAGACCGAGGCCGTCTCCCCGCGCTTGCGGGCGCGTACGAAGCGGCCGATGGCCTGGGCGAAGAACAACGGTGTCGAGGTGGTGGTGGCATAGACACCCACTGCCAGGCGCGGGACGTCGACTCCTTCGGAGACCATCCGCACCGCGACCATCCAGCGGTCCGGGGAGTCGGTGAACTTGGCGATCTTCTTCGACGCCGCCTTCTCGTCCGAGAGCACCACCGTGGGCGCCTCGCCACTGATCGCCCTCAGCGTCTTGGCATAGGCACGCGCGGAGTCCTGGTCGGAGGCGATCACCAGCCCACCGGCGTCGGGGACGTGTCGGCGTACCTCGGAGAGCCGGCGGTCCGCGGCCTCCAGCACCGAGGGCATCCAGGAGCCGTTCGGGTCGAGGGCGGTGCGCAGCGCCTGGGCGGTCTGGTCCTTGGTCAGCGGCTCGCCGAGGCGTGCCGCGATCTCGTCACCGGCGCGGGTGCGCCACTGCATCTCGCCGGAATAGGCCATGAACAGCACCGGCCGCACGACGTGGTCGGCGAGCGCCTGGCCATAGCCATAGGTGTAGTCGGCGACCGAGACCTTCACGCCCGGACCCTGCGTCGGGTCGGGGACGTAGGTCACGAACGGGATCGGGTTCGCGTCCGAACGGAACGGCGTGCCGGTCAGCGCCAGGCGTCGGTGGGCCGGCTCGAAGGCCTCGCGGACACCATCACCCCAGGACAGGGCGTCACCGGCGTGGTGCACCTCGTCGAGGATGACCAGCGTCTTGAAGCGCTCGGTGCGGATCCGGTGGGCCAGCGGGTTCACTGCCACACCGGCATAGGTGAGGGCGACCCCGACGAAGTCCTTCGAGGTCTTGCCCTGGCCGGCGGAGTAGTTCGGGTCGATCGGGATCCCGGCCCGCGCTGCCGCTTCGGCCCACTGTGTCTTGAGGTGCTCGGTCGGCGCGACGATGGTGATCCGGTCGATCAGTCGACGCCCCAGCAGCTCGGAGGCAACGGTGAGCGCGAAGGTGGTCTTGCCGGCGCCGGGCGTCGCGACGGCGAGGAAGTCGCGCGGGGAGGCGGTGAAGTATTTCTCCAGGGCGGCCGTCTGCCAGGCACGCAGCGACTGGGCCGTTCCCCATGCTGCCCGCTCCGGATAGGCCGGAGTGAGTGGTGCTGTGGTCGGGACGACGGGCTGGTTGGGCCCTGGGGTCACTCGGAATCCCCGCCGTGCGGCAGGCTCTCCCAGATTTCCTTGCACTCGGGGCAGACCGGGAACTTCTCCGGGGCACGACTCGGCACCCAGGTCTTGCCACACAGGGCAGTCACAGGCGTGCCCATGACCATCGCCTCCATGACCTTGTCCTTGGGCGCGTAGTGCGAGAACCGCTCGTGGTCGCCCTCGTCGGTCGGGACCGTCTGACGGTCCTCGAGAACGTCTGTCTGGCTGAATCCGATGGGGGTGCTCACGGACTTGAGTGTATGCCAACCATCAATTCAGCATGGGGTCGACGGGACGTGTTGACGCCCACGCCAGGTCTCCGGGCTGGCGCCGCAGCACATCGCGGCGCAACGTGGTCGCGTCCTCGCGGAAGATGTCGCCGGCCTCGGCGGGTACGACGTACCAGCTGCCCTCCTCGATCTCGGCCTGGAGCTGCTCGGCGCCCCATCCGGCATAGCCGGCGAAGATGCGCAGCGAGGAGATCCCGCCCTCGAGCAGCTCTGTCGGGGAGTCGAGGTCGACCAGGCCGATGTCGGCGAAGCAGCGCTGGAACCCGACCGGCTCGTCGTCGGGATCCCGCAGCCTGGCCACGGCCAGGGCGCCGTCGGTGGCGACCGGACCGCCCTTGTGCAGCACCTCGGGGGCGTCGACCAAGTCGCGCCACGACTCGAGCACGTCGGCGACCAGGACCGGCGTCGGCTGGTTGAGCACGACGCCCAGGGCGCCGTTGTCGTCGGCGTCGACGAGCAGGATGACGGCGTCGGCGAAGTTGGGGTCGAGCAGCTCGGGGCTGGACACCAACAGAGTTCCGGGTCGGGGCTCCATGCACCCAGCATGTCAGGAGACGACGAACCCGGCCCGACGCGGGGAGGAGGGAGGGAGGCGGAGGGAGGTCCGCAGTGCGTCGGGCCGGGTTCGTCAGTCAGGGAGCCGCACTCAGGCGGCGGCCATCGCCGCCCGGAGCCGGTCTAGCAGGCGAACGTTGTCGCGGGAGGCGGGCGGCTCGGGCAGGACGTGACCGGCACGGGCTGCCGCCTCGATCTCGGCGCCGATGCGGGCACCGTGCTCGTCGGCGTCCATGGAGGAGACCCGACCGGCCACGACGGCCAGCGTCTGGCGCTGCTTTGCCACCGCGGTCCGCATCGCGTGGGCCATCTCGTCGTCCACCGGGTGGGCGGCATAGTGGTCGAGGACCTCGCGGACACCGGGGATCTCGTCGGCGGCAGCGCGCCACGCAGAAATCGCCGCAGTCTCCAGGTCGAGTGGCTGCTCAGCCAGCTCGTGCTCGATCTTGCCCTGGAGGCGAGTGTGCCAGCGCAGCTGCAGCGCGCCGAGCAGGTCGAGCTCGTCGCGGAAGGTCTCGCGGACACCGCTCAGAGCCATCGGGAGCTGGCCGTCACGGCGCCGGGCGACTTCGTCGAGGACGCGTCGAAGGACGTCCCCGCGGGAGTGGAAGGCTTCCCACGTCATGGTCTGGCTCCTTCTCGTCAGTCGTTCCGTACCCTCGGTACGTACTAAGAGTATGTAGCCAACCGACGGTAGGCAAACCGCCCACGCCGTGACCTCAACCACAGGGAAATGAGAATCGGTTCTAGACTGAGGTAATGAGCAAGTCCGCGGCGAAGCGCCTGATTCCCCCCCTGCCGACCCTTCCGGACCTGCCCGGATCCTCCCGACGGGCGCAATATTCCGCCTCCACCAAGCGGGCCCTCGTCGAGGCCGCCGCGGATCTGTTCACCGAGAACGGCTATGCCTCGACCTCGCTGGACGCCATCGTCTCCGCCGCCCAGGTCACCAAGGGCGCGCTCTATCACCACTACAGCGGCAAGCAGGCGCTCTTCGAGGCAGTCTTCGAGCAGGTCGAGGGATCGGCCGCCCAGGCCATCGCACGCGCCGTCAAGGGCGTCCAGGACCCCTGGGAGAAGTCGCTCGAGGGCCTCCGGGCCTTCCTCGACGTGGTGCAGGACCCGACCTATCGGCGCGTCGTCATCCAGGAAGGCCCCGCGGTCCTGGGCTATGAGCGGTTCCGCGAGCGCGAGGAGCGCTCGTCGTTCGCGATCGTCCTCGACATCGTCAACAACGTCCTCTCCGCCGGCCCCTGGGAGCTGGAGGAGCCGATGATCGAGGTCTTCAGCCGGATCTTCTTCGGCGCGCTGAGCAGCGCTGGAGACAGTGTGGCGATGTCACAGAAGCCCGAGGAGACCGGCGCCCGCGTCGAGGCAGCCATCGCGTTCATGCTCCAGGGCATGCGCTCCCTGGTCGATCAGGGAGTGGAGCTGGAGGACCCCGTCACCGGAAGGTGACGCCGGCGTTCTGGTCGGTCGGGACGAGCTCGATCCAGGTCCGTCCGGCCGGCACCTTGAGCGCGCCCTGGGCCGTCTTCAGCCGGAGCTGTCCGTCGAGGCCGCTCTTGCGCCAGGTCACCTGGATCGCCTTGCCCTTGTGGAACAGGATTCCTTGGCCGCTGCCCTCGAACTTGGTCTCGGGCACCGGGTTGCCGGCGGGGTCGCGATAGCCGGCGTCGCCGACCGTGGCCCTGATGACCAGGACGTTGTCGGCCTTGAACTCGTCGCTCTGCGCGGCGAAGGTGCCTTCGAGGCCATAGCGGCCCGAGGCATAGGTCCAGCGGGAGGTGTGGCCGCCGGAGAACCGGGCCTCGATCGAGGTCGCAGGCTTGCCGGTCGGCAGGTCAGCCGAGTCGCCCCACTCGAGGTAGTCATCGGGTCGCTCACCGGAGCCCTTGGCCCCACTCGCGAGCGAAGTGAGGTCGGCGAAGACGTTGTAGGGAGCTGAACGTGCGCGGTTGCGATAGACGCCCTTGGCGCCCTCCTCGTGCCAGGTCACCTTCGCGTCGCGCAGGCGGCCGTAGGTCCTGGTGGCGGCACCGCTCGTCACCAGCTCACCTGCAACCGGCTTCACGATGCCGATGTCGGAGGCACGCATGGACCGGACCGGCCCGACCTCCTTGGGCAGCTTGGAGTAGTAGAAGACGGCCAGTCGGGTGCTGCCGCCCTCGACCAGCTCCTCCACCACGAGGTCCGCGGTCTTGAGCCCGACCTGCGGGCGGCTGCTCGGAGTGTTGTCGATCTTCACGACGTAGACCGGGTGCTCCTCGATCGCCGAGCCGCCGTCCTTGACCGGGAGGCCGGTCAACGGCCAGACCGCGGCCAGGGCCGCCTGCGAGGCGAGGTCCTTGACGGCCGCCTTCTCCTCGGGCGCGGCCGAGCCACCTTCGTCTCCCCCACCGCACGCGGCGAGGAAGAGGGCTGCGGTTGCAGTCACGGCAACGGTCAGGCGGGCACGACGCACGAAGGGACTCCGATCAACAGGCATTGGACCGACCCATTGTGAAAGGCGCACCTCCCGATTCACGGGAGGCGCGCCTTTGACGATGCTGGGTGCTGGGTCAGCTGGCCCGCAGAGTGGCGGGGAACCAGGAGCTCGTCCAGACCTTCTCGCGCTTGACGTCCTGGCCGGTGCGCGGAGAGTGAAGGACGACGACCTTGCCGTCGACCTTCCCGGTGTAGATCCCGACGTGGTAGACGTCGCCACTATTGTGGAAGAAGATCAGGTCGCCGGGGCGCATCCAGCGCTTGCTGATCTTGCGGGCGTACTTCGCCTGCTGGTCGGTCGTGCGCGGCACGTTGAAGCCGGCCTTCTTGAACGAGTACTGCACCAGTCCCGAGCAGTCGAAGGAGCTCGGGCCGTCCCCGCCGGCGCGGTAGGGGTCGCCGACCTGCTTGCGGGCGATCCGATAGCCGTCGGCGATCTTCCGCTTGACGACCTTCTTGGTGTACGCCGAGGCAGCGTCCGCCTCGGGCGGAGCAACGAACTGGGTCGTCACGACGAGGCCGGAGACGAGGAGGGGCAGCACGAGCAGGATTCGGGCGTGCTTGAGCATGCGAGAAATCGCAGGCATGGCGGTGTTCCTTTCCCACGCCTGTGAGGTGAGCTGTCGGGTTGGAGCTGGAAAGTGCTCTGCCACCAGTCGGTGACTTCACCCCGAGCGCTGCGAGCTGGGCTCGCCTGCGCGTGGAACCTGTGGGTCCCCCACTCCTGCCCCTCGACTGATTGAGGTCAATGGCGCATTGTCGGACGGGGCAGGACTCGGCGTTGTCCGAAATGCGTTGTTGAGTTGTGCGCCCCAGACCGTAGGCATGTGTCCTCGCGGATTTCCAGTCGTCGAACGCCAGAACCGGACGTGATCGGCTCGATCACGCCCGGTTCCACGCTCAGCCTGTGGCGAACGACACGCCACAGGGCGGCTCAGCCGAGCTTCGCGCCGCCGTCCACATAGAGCGTCTGGCCGGTGATGTAGGAGGCCTCGTCGGAGCACAGGAACGCCGCTGCGGCGGCGATGTCTGCGGGATATCCGACCCGGCGCACCGGGTTGGCCTCGGCGTTCAGGGCACGGAACTCGTCGACGTCCATCTTCAACCGGGCGGCGGTGGCATCGGTCATCTCGGTGGCGATGAAGCCCGGCGCGATCGCGTTGGCGTTGATGCCGAACGGCCCGAGCTCGATGCCCAGCGTCCGGGTGAACCCCTGGACGCCCATCTTGGCGGCCGAGTAGTTGGCCTGGCCCCGGTTGCCCAGCGCGGAGACGCTGGAGAGGTTGAGGATCTTGCCGTACTTCTGCTCCACGAAGTGCTTCTGGGCAGCCTTGGTCATCAGGAATGCGCCCTTGAGGTGCACGCCCATGACCAGGTCCCAGTCGTCCTCGGTCATCTTGAAGAGCAGGTTGTCGCGGGTGATGCCGGCGTTGTTCACCAGGATGTGAATACCGCCGAGCTCACTGACCACCCGCTCGATGGCGGCCTCGGCGGAGCTGGCGTTGCTCACGTCGGCGCCGATGCCGATGGCGCGGGACGCCCCGACCTTCTCGGCGGCCTCGGCCGCAGCGCTCTCGTCGAGGTCCACGATCGCGATCGCGGCACCCTCTTCCGCGAAGCGCTGCGCGGTCCCGAATCCGATTCCGCGTGCGGCACCGGTGATGACGGCAACTCGCCCGTCGAAGCGACCCATCTGGTTCTCCTAGGTTCGAGGTTCTGTGACGGATTCAGCCTAGTGCCGCGCGCAGGCGGGCGGCGTACTCCCCCGGCTCGCCGTCGGCATATTTCGTGCGCGGCCAGAAGAACCCGCGCAGTCCGTCGCCCTTCGTGCGGGGTACGACGTGCAGGTGCAGGTGCGGCACCGACTGCGAGACGGTGTTGTTGATCGCCACGAAGCTGCCTTGCGCACCCAGTGCCTCGACGACCGCGGTGGCGAGGCGCTGCCCCGCGGCCAGGAACGGGTCGCGTAACGCGGCGGGCAGGTCCGGCAGGGTGACCACGTGCTCGCGCGGCACCAGCAAGACGTGGCCCTTGAACACCGGCCGTCGGTCGAGGAAGGCGATCAGGTCCTCGGTCTCGAGCACCACGTCTGCCTCGGCCTCACCGGTGGCGATGGCGCAGAAGACGCAGCTCATGCCCGGGACCGTCGACCGACACCGCCCTCGAGCAGGCCGAGGACGACCAGCGCGACCACGATGCTGGCGATGAAACTGACCACGTTGAGGTCACCCCAGGCGTCGCCGCGCAGCGCGTTCATTCCCACACCGCCGACGACGGCGCCGACCACGGCTGCCGGGACGGTGAGATAGACCTGCGGGTCACGCAGGCCCCCGGCCAACGTGCGGGCAACGACGCCGAGGATGAGCCCGGCCACGAGGAAGGCGATCATGCGCGAAATCTAGCCTGCCCGCGCCTCATCGGGCGTCGAAGTGGTGCAGGTCGCCGGTGCCGTAGGTCCAACGCAGGCCGTTGTAGTTCATCACGCGCACCACGATGTGGCTCGAGTTGCGCCACGCCACCTTGGAGTGGGAGCGGTAGGGCCACCAGGAGTTGGGCGTGTAGCCGGTGGCCGAGCGGTAGGGGTTCTCCCAAGGGTTCACGTCGACCGACCCGCCGTAGGAGTGCGGGGAGCGCACCCCGGGCTTGTTCACGACCGTGCGGCAGTTGAAGCCAGAGGTGTTGTCGGCGGCCATCGACTTGTAGTCATCGCCACCGTTCAGCCTGGAGTTGTAGCCGAACCGGTCCACGCGATACATGCTGCGGATCGGGAGCCTGCGGGCATACATCGACGAAAACGCCTTGCCGACCTTGCGCGCCGCGTCCTCGTGGACCACGATCTCGCCGCGGCGACGATAGCCGTCGAAGGCCCAGTAGTTGACCCGCACGAGCCGTAGCGACCAACGGCCGACCGGGCAGCCGCTGCGCCAGCTGATGCCGGTCATGTCGTTCCAGACCGAGCGCGGAATGGTGCGGATGACCAGGTCGGCGCCGGTCCCGGTGGCCCGCGGCTGCGCCGGGAGCTTGGTCGGCTCCGGCGCCGAGGACGGCAGCTTCACCGGCGTCATCCGGGGACGGTTGTCGATCCACCGCGACGCGCTCGTGTCCGACTTCACCCAGCTGACTCCGACCCCGCGGGCCCGCCAGCTGCTGTCGACGCGGATCTTGGTGACCCACTGCGCAGCACCCTTGGAGTTCGTGCGCACCGACTTCATCCGCTTCCAGGTCGAGCCGTAGCGGCGGTCGAACTGGACCAGTCCGTTGCTGACCGGGTCGCCGGCAGAGGTCCGCCAGGTCACCTTCAGCGTCGAGGAGTGCTCGTCATAGACATAGGTGGGCATCGAGAACGAGATCGAACTCGCCCATGCGATGAGTTTCGCGGTGACCTCATCCGAGGATGAAGCCGTGTGGGTGTCGGTCCCGGCGAAGTTGGCCACGAAGGTGTTCACCGAGTTGGCGCGATATTGGGTCGCGGTCGCGGTGCCGGTGCCATCGGCACCGGTCGTCACCGAGGCGACGGGGGTGGTGCCGTCACCCGCGCGGCGTACGACGTCAACGCTCGCGCCGGGGACCGGGGAGCCGTTCGCGTCGGTCAGGGTGAGGGTCAGCGTCGTCTTCTCCCCTGCCTTGGCAGCGGTGGCCGTCAGGGCCAGGGTGGTCGAGATCTGGTCCGCGCTCGGGGTCGGCGACTTCTGCTCCGGAGTGGAGGGCTCGTCCTCGGACGGCGCCGGCTCGGGAGCAGGGTCCGGATCCGTGGAAGGATCGGCGCTCTCGGACGGCTCGGTGGTGTCGCTCGGTTCGGGCGTCTCGCTCGGCTCGGCGGTGTCGCTCGGCTCGGTCGTCTCGCTCGGCTCAGCCTGGGTGGGGCTCGGCTCGTCGGCGTGCGCGCTGATCGGGGCGGCGAAGAGGCCGAGCACGACGACGAGCGCCACCAGGATCGGTGGGAGGGATGCGGGACTGCGGGTTCCGAGACGCATGCGCTCGATTGTGCCTCACGACACACCCATACGTCAGATCAAAGGCGTGGGAAACACGAACAGCCGCTCCGGGTGACCGGGGCGGCTGCTCGTCTCAAGAGGGCTGTCCGCCGTGGCGGACCTGTGGTTGGTGGAGCTGGCGGGAATCGAACCCGCGTCCTCGAGCGTCGAACCAGGTCTTCTCCGGGTGCAGTCAGTGATGTCGCTTTTCTCGGCCCCGGCGCTCGCACAGACACGTCGCCGACAGGCTCAGTCAGGAAAAAGTCCCGATCAATCCTCCTGACAGGAATTGATCAGCAAGCCTTCTGAATGAGGCCAGGGTCCGGGACGAAGGCGGATGCCCGGTCTGACCCTTCGATCACTGCTCAGGCAGCGAGAGCGAAGTCGTTGCGCTTAGAGTCGGCAACTATAGTTTTCCAGCGATCGTTAACGAGATGACGCTGGCTTCTCGACCCGCTTCCCCTGGAACTAACGTCCCAAGTCGAAACCGATCAGCCCCTCTTGAATTGTCAACGTCTCAACACTACGTCACGGCTCATTCATTCCCCAACGGGATTGTCCCGCGGCACGTGTGACTGCCTCACGAGTCACTGCGACCGAAGAGCTCGGCGCCGTTGTGCCAGAGCACCCGGGCCAGCCATTCGTCGCCGAGGCCGAGCTGTTCGATCGCCTCGATCTGGTGGGCATACTCATAGGGGATGTTCGGGAAGTCCGACCCCAGCAGCACCTTGTCCGCCAGGTCGACCAGGCGTGGCTCCAGCTCGGTCGGGAAAGGTCCGCCCATCTCGGCGAAGAAGTCGGTGAAGGCCATCGTGGTGTCCAGGCGAACGTTGGGGTAGCGCTCGGCCATCGCGATGAACTCGGCGTATTCGGGAGCGCCGAGGTGGGCCATCACCAGGGCCAGGCGCGGGTGCCGTTCGAGCAGCGCCTCCACGGGTCCGGGTCCTGTGAACTCGGTCGGCACCGGGCCGGAGCCGGCGTGCAGAACGATCGGCGTCCCGGCCTCGGCCAACACGCCCCACGCATCGTCGAGGAGTGGGTCGGTGACCCAGAACGCGCCGACCTGGACGTGCACCTTGAAGAGCTCGACGCCGGCCTCGATGCGACGGCGTACGTAGTCGGCGGCGCCGGGCTCGGGGAAGAACGTGCCACAGCGCAGGGCGGCCGGGAACCGCTGCGCGAAGCCCACCGACCACTCGTTGAGGAACTCGGCCATCCCCGGGCGGTGGGCATAGGTGAGCTGGGAGAAGTGGCGTACGCCGAACCCGGTCAGCGTCTCGACGAGCTCTTCGTCGGTGCCCCGGTAGTGCAGCGGCCAGGGCCGCCCGATCAGCGGGCCCGCGGTCTCGAACACGGCACGCACCTTCGTGCCCATCGGCTCGGGATAGAAGTGCGTGTGCAGGTCGAAAAGGCCGGGGATGCCCAGCCGGTCGAGGGTGTCGATCACCGCATGCCCTTGAGCCTGCGACCGACCTCGATCTCCTTCTCACGGTTCGCCGTGCGCTCGGCGATGGTGTGCCGCTTGTCCCACGACTTCTTGCCCTTGGCCAGGGCGATCTCGACCTTGGCACGGCCGTCCTTGAAGTAGAGCGACAGCGGGACCAGGGTGAGGCCCTTCTCGCTGACCTTGCGCTCGATCTTGTCGATCTCGACGCGATTGAGCAGCAGCTTGCGCTTGCGGCGCGACATGTGGTTGGTCCACGTGCCCTGGCTGTATTCGGGGATGTGCACGTTGAGCAGCCACACCTCGCCGTTGTCCACCTCGGCGAAGCCGTCGACCAGCGACGCCCGGCCGGCGCGCAACGACTTCACCT
>DATCYH010000741.1:0-1704 GCA_036570405.1 Nocardioides sp. | reverse complement strand
CGTGCGCTCGAGCAGCTCGCAGTCGATCCCGACCTCCTGGCGCTCGTCCTGACCGGCGCCGGCAAGGCGTTCTGCGCCGGGCTCGACCTCGGTGAGGTGGGCGCCGATGCTGGCTTCGGCCTGGCCCAGATCCGACCACTGTCCGAGTTCCCCCACCCCGTGATCGGAGCGATCAACGGCGCCGCCGTCACCGGGGGGCTCGAGTTCGCCCTGCAGTGCGACTTCCGGATCGCGTCGACGGCCGCCCGGTTCGCCGACACCCATGGCCGGGTCGGGGTGGTCCCCGGATGGGGCCTCACCGCACGGTTGCCACAGGCCGTGGGCCAGTCCTGGGCACGCCAGATGTCCTTCACCGGAGACTTCGTCGACGCAGCAACGGCGTTGCGGATCGGCCTGGTCAACGAGGTCGTCGAGCCCGACGGCCTCCTTCCCCGGTGCGAGGAGCTCGCGGCCAGCATCGCGTCGACTCGCCGCGGCACCGTCCAGACAGTGCGCGACATCTACACCACCGCCCGGGACGAGACCGGGGCCACCGCCCTGGCCATGGAGGCGGAGCATGCCGAGGGCGGGTTCACCATGGAGGACCCGGAGTCCTTCGCGGAGCGACGCAGAGAGGTCTTCCTGCGCGGCCGGACGCAGTGAGGGTGCCCGGGTCAGGCCCGGGTGTTGATCACCGTCTTGCCGAGGGCGCGACGTCCCGCGACGCCGGCGAGTGCCTGAGCGGTCTCGGCCAGGGGGTGCGTCCGCGACACCTCCGGGCGCATCCCCTCCGCGACCAGACGGGCCAACTCGGCATCGGCCGCGGCAAACGCCTCGGGCATCCGCTGGTTCCACGACCGCAGCTCCATGCCCCGCACGGTGACGTTCTTCAGCAGCACGAGGTTGAGCGGGATCCTCGGGACCTCTCCGGCCGCGAATCCCACCGACACGAACCGGCCGCCCCAGCGGATCGCACGCAGCGCCTGCTCGGCGTACTCACCACCGACGGGGTCGACGACGAGGGCGGCACCACCTCCGGTGATCTCCTTGATCCTTGCCTTAAGGTCCTCTGTCGAGTAGTCGATGACTGCGTCCGCACCGAGGCGTGTGGCCAGTTCCAGGCGCACCAGGTCGGACGCGGCGGCCAGCACCCGGGCGCCGAGACGATGGGCGACGTCGACCGTGGCCGAGCCCACTCCTCCCGAGGCACCGAGCACCACGACCCACTCCCCGGGCTGCAGGCCTCCGGCCGTGACGAGGGAGTGGTATGCCGTGGAGAAGGTCACCTGGAAGGCTGCGGCGTGCACGAGGTCGAGACCGTCCGGGACGGCTCGCAGATCCGCCGGGGACACCGCGATCTGCTCGGCAAAGGCACCCACAGCACGGGCACCCAGGACGCGGTCGCCGGGCGACCACTCGGTGACTCCGTCACCGACCTCCCGGACCACGCCGGCGAACTCGCTGCCCGGCGTGAACGGCACGGGCGTGGAGACCTGATAGCGATCGGCCACGGTCAGGACATCGGGGAAGTTGAGCGCCGCGGCATGGATGTCGACGACGACCTGGCCGGGCCTCGCCGTCAGGTCCGGGAGCTCACGGAGCACCAGCGTCTCGGGCTCGCCATAGGCCTCGCAGCGGACAGCCCTCACGGCGTACCCTGCCCGACGACCTCGAGGGCGAACTCGGCGTCTCCCTCGACCACGACGTCGCCCTGGGAGTCGGTCA
>DATCYH010000740.1:0-2796 GCA_036570405.1 Nocardioides sp. | reverse complement strand
CCTGCCCACCGGAGAGCGATGTCATCAGCGTCTGGTCGATGGCTTTCTCGCCGAGGTCCAGCCCGAGCTCGGCCAGCACCACCGGGATCCGGTCCTCGAGGTCCGGAGCTCCGCTGGCCAGCCATCGCTCCAGTGCGTTCGAGTAGACATCGTTGGGATCGATACCTGTCGCCTGTGCGCTCGACGGGTCACCGAGGGCGACGGCTGCGGCGTCCATCTCGGCGGTCGCCGTGGCACAGCCGGTACGACGACCGATGTAGCCCGCGACCGTCTCTCCGACGACCCGTTCGTGCTCCTGGGGCAACCACCCGACGAAGGCATCGGTCGGCGACAGCGACACCGTTCCGGCCTGGGGCTCGTCGATGCCGGCCAGCAGCCTGAGCAGTGTGGACTTGCCGGCACCGTTGGCACCGACGACGCCGACCACGTCACCCGGCGCGACAGTCAGGTCGAGTGACTCAAAAAGGGTGCGATGGCCATGTCCCCCGGCCAGACCCTGGGCCACGAGGGTTGCGGTCATTGCCCAATCTTGTCATTGCCGAGGGGACCAGGTGGAATGAGGCTGGGGCCATCAGGCTGTCGAAGCAGACGGAGTGGTTCTGAAGCGCTGGGGATCAGACGTTGAAGCGGAACTCCACCACGTCGCCGTCGGCCATCACATAGTCCTTGCCCTCCATGCGGACCTTGCCGGCTTCCTTGGCCTTCGCCATCGTGCCGGCTGCGCGAAGGTCGTCGAAGGAGACGATCTCTGCCTTGATGAAGCCCTTCTGGAAGTCGGTGTGAATCACACCGGCCGCCTCAGGCGCCGTGGCCCCCTTCGGGATCGTCCAGGCACGCGTCTCCTTGGGCCCGGCGGTCAGGTAGGTCTGCAGGCCGAGGGTGTCGAAGCCGACGCGGGCAAGCACCTCCAGGCCCGGCTCGGTCACACCGGCCTCGGCGAGGAACTCGACGGCCTCCTCGTCGTCGAGCTCGATCAGCTCGGACTCGAACTTGGCGTCGAGGAAGATCGCCTCCGACGGCGCGATCAGCTCACGCATCCGGTTCTTGAGCTCTTCGTCGGCGAGCTCCTCGGCGTCGCAGTTGAAGACATAGATGAACGGCTTGGCCGTGAGCAGCGAGAGCTCGCGGAGCAGCGTCCGGTCGATTGCGGTGTCGATGACCGGGGTGCCTGCCTCAAGAGCGGCCTTGGCCTCGCGGGCGGCCTCCAGGTTCGCGACCAGATCCTTGACCTTGCGCGACTCCTTCTCGAGTCGCGTGATCGCCCGGTCCACCGTCTCCAGGTCGGCCAGGATCAGCTCGGTCTGGATCGTGGAGATGTCGCTGTCGGGGTTCACCTCGCCGTCGACGTGGGTGACGTCCTCGTCGCGGAACACCCGAGTCACCTGGCAGATCGCCGAGGACTCGCGGATGTGGGAGAGGAACTTGTTGCCCAGGCCCTCGCCCTGCGAGGCGCCCCGCACGATCCCGGCGATGTCGACGAACTCGACGGTCGCGGGGAGGATCTTCTCCGAGGAGAAGATCTCGGCCAGCTGCGGCAGTCGCTCGTCGGGCACACCGACGACCCCGACGTTCGGCTCGATGGTCGCGAACGGATAGTTCGCCGCGAGGACGTCGTTCTTGGTCAGTGCGTTGAAGAGGGTCGACTTGCCCGCATTGGGAAGTCCCACGATTCCGATGGTGAGTGCCACGGGCGGTGAGTCTACGGCGCGCCCCGACCTGCCCCGAATCGACCGACCCACGGTGGCTGCCGGGGCGTGACTAGGCTCGCAGGCATGACTGACCCACAGGTGGCTGGCGACGAGCGGATTGCACTGCTTCGCGAGCCGGCCCACCAGGTCTCGGCGAACCAGCTCAAGCTGTGGCGCACCGTGGAGCTGATCGAGTTCGTCATCGGTATGGCGATCTTGGTGGCGCTCTGGATCTTCGTGCCCCACCCGTGGTGGTTGCTGCCGCTCTTCGTGGCCCTCGTGCTCGGCGACCTCGTGCTGATGCTGTGGATCCCCCGGCTCAAGTTCCGCACCCACCGCTGGGAGGTGGCCTCGGGGGCCGTCTACACCCAGACCGGATGGTTGAGCACGAAGCAGCGGATCGCACCGCTGTCCCGGGTGCAGACCGTGGACACCCGCCGCGGACCGCTGATGCGCCTCTTCGGGCTCTCCGCGGTCACCATCACCACGGCCTCCTCCGCCGGCGCCATCGAGATCATCGGGCTGGACGAGGACGTCGCCACCCGGGTCGTCGCCGAGCTCACCGAGATCACCTCCGCGGACCAGGGCGACGCGACGTGAGCGAACCCGGCGGATGGCAGCGCCTGGACGCCAAGGTCATGGTGATCGGTCCGATCGGGGCGTTTCGCCAGTTCCTGTTCCCGGCAGTCATCGCGCTGATCGGTGTCGGCACCCAACAGCCCAGGTGGGCGTTGATCGCCGCGCCACTGATCGTGCTCGGCTCGATCGTCCTCGGCGTGATCCCTTGGTTCACCACCCGCTTCCGCATCGCAGACGACCAGCTCGTCGTCACCACCGGCCTGGTCAACAAGTTGCGGCTCACGGCGCCGCTCGACCGGATCCGCAGCGTCGACCTCGAGGCCACCGTCCTGCACCGGTTGCTGAAGCTGGAGAAGGTGAAGGTCGGCACCGGTGTCGACGACACGATGATCGAGCTGAACGCACTGTCGGTGGACCAAGCGGCCGCGCTGCGCACCCGACTCCTCTCCGGCCGGACCGCGCCGACCGATCGTCATACCGCCGGCGAAGCACCCGCCGAGACCATCGGGACCGCGCCCGCTGTCAACGA
>DATCYH010000739.1:0-5886 GCA_036570405.1 Nocardioides sp. | reverse complement strand
TGTGGTCGTCGTACCGGTCCGCAAGGCCAGCGCGATCGACCTCAGCCCGCACATGATCTGGGTCCTGGCCCTCGGCTCGGACGCGCGTCGCGGTCAGCAGGTGACGCGCAGCCGCGCCGACGCCATCCAGCTGGTCGGGATCAACACGAGGACCGGTGCGGCCACCGCCATCGGGGTGCCACGTGACTCGTGGGTGCGGATCCCGGGCCGTGGCAACGACAAGATCAACTCGGCGATGGTGCTCGGTGGACCGCAGCTGATGGCCCGCGCTGTAGAGGGCCTGGTCGGCATCGAGCCCGACTACGTGATGGTCACCGACTTCACCGGATTCCGCGCCATGATCGACCAGATCGGCGGGGTGGAGCTCCGCTCGACGAAGGCGTTCTCCGACCTCAAGCTGACCGGCGGATCGTTCCGCAAGGGCAACAATGACGTCGGCGGCTGGGGCGCACTCTCATTCGCCCGGATCCGCAAGCCGCTGCGTGGCGGTGACTTCGAGAGGTCGGCCCACCAGCAGGAGGTGTTGCGCGCGATCCACGCCAGGCTCCGCTCGCAGCAGCACCGGCCGGGTTTCCTCGACCAGGGCACGCTGGCCGTGCTCAAGCACGTGGACGCGCAGGTGTCGCCCAAGGCGCTGTTCCGGCTCACCCGCGCGGTCACCTCCGTGCGCGCGGACCGGATCAGTCGTTGCGTGATCGGCGGGTCCGTGGGCGAGACCTCCGGTGGCGCGAGCGTCGTCTTCCCGAACAGGCAGCAGGCGCGCCGCTATGGCAGGGACGCCGAGAAGGACGCGGTCCTGCGCTGCTGAGCAGTCTGCTCAGTCCTGCTCGACCGCTGCCGCGAGCCGATCGATCGAGGCCCGCAGGTTCTCGGGCAGCGTGCGCTGCGCGATCGCCACGCGACGTTCCTCATCGAGCAGGGTCCAGTCGTAGGTGTGGGTGACCA
This sequence comes from Nocardioides sp., assembly GCA_036570405.1. Classification (GTDB taxonomy): domain Bacteria; phylum Actinomycetota; class Actinomycetes; order Propionibacteriales; family Nocardioidaceae; genus Nocardioides. The sequence goes on along the minus strand of DATCYH010000739.1, from coordinate 4,941 downwards.
GGGTGGTCGCCCCGTCGACCGGCTCGAGCTCCCAGCGCCACTTGTGCCCGGGACGTTCCTTGCCCGGCTCCGAGGGCATCCAGGCGATCAGGCGGCCCTCCTCGAACTCCACGACGTGGTTCTCGCGGACCCGGCCCGAGGTGTTGGTCATCTCGAAGACGTCACCCACGGCGTGGACCCGCTGGCCGGCATCGGCATGGCTGAGGTTGTCGTTGCCGTCCCAGTCGGGCTGGGCCGACGGGTCGGCGATCAGCTCGAAGATCTGTGCGGCCGGCGCCGCGATCTCGCGGCTGGCACTGACGATGCGCTGCTCGGTCATGGAGCAGAGTCAAGCACGCGTGGGGTATGTCGTACGTCGTGAGGTGGGTGGGTGCCTCCGGCAGGATTCGAACCTGCGGCACCTGGTACCGGAAACCAGTGCTCTATCCCCTGAGCTACGGAGGCGTGCGCCCCGGGCGTGGCCAGGGATGCGATGCCGAACACTACCGGGCGATACTCACTGAGGTGAAACCGAGGTCCGCCGATAGGCTGGGCGGGTGACCCCCGAACAACTCTCCGCTGCTGTCGTCGATGCACTCACCTCCCTGGTCGACGAAGGCGCCCTCGCCCTTCCCGACGGTGTCCCCACCGAGGTGACGATCGAGCGACCCCGGCAGAAGGGCCACGGCGACTACGCCACCAACGTCGCGTTGCAGCTGGCGAAGAAGGCCGGGACGAACCCGCGCGCCCTGGCCGAGCTGGTCTCGACCAAGCTGCTGGCCACCGATGGCGTGGCCGCAGTGGAGGTCGCCGGCCCCGGCTTCCTCAACATCAGCATCGACGCCGGCGCCCAGGGCGACATCGCCGCACGGGTCCTGGCCGCGGGGGCGTCGTACGGCACCTCGCAGACGCTCGCCGGCCAGAAGATCAACGTGGAGTTCATCTCCGCCAACCCGACCGGGCCGCTGCACCTGGGCCACACCCGGTGGGCGGTGCTCGGGGACGCGATCGGACGGGTGCTCTCCGCCGCCGGCGCCGACGTCACCCGCGAGTTCTACATCAACGACCGTGGCGTCCAGATGAACAAGTTCGCCGCCTCGATCATCGCCTCGGCCTTGGGCGAGGAGAAGCCCGAGGACGGCTATGCCGGCGGCTACATCGACGACCTGGCAGGCGCCGTCGGCGCAGCAGAGCCGGGCATCTTCGAGCTGCCCGCGGACGAGCGCCTCACGGCGGTGCGCAGGGTCGGCTATGCGATCCAGCTCAAGGAGCAGCAGGACGCCCTGACCCGGTTCAACACGCACTTCGACGTGTGGTTCTCCGAGGTCTCGCTGCACGACGGGGGCGCCGTGCCCGAGACGCTGGCCCGGCTCAAGGAACTCGGCCACGTCTTCGAGGACGGGGGCGCACTGTGGATGCGGACCACCGACTTCGGTGACGACAAGGACCGGGTGCTGATCAAGTCCGACGGGGAGCTGACCTACTTCGCCTCCGACACGGCCTACTACCTCAACAAACGCTCGCGTGGCTTCGACCACTGCATCTACCTGCTGGGCGCCGACCACCACGGATATGTCGGCCGGCTCAAGGCGATGGCTGCCTGCGCGGGTGACGACCCCGCGCAGACCCTGGACGTGATGATCGGGCAGCTGGTCAAGATCCTGCGGGACGGTGCCGAGCTCAAGCTCTCCAAGCGCGCCGGCACGATCGTGACGCTCACCGAGCTCGCCGACGAGATCGGCGTGGACGCGCTGCGCTACTCCCTTGCCCGCTATCCCGCAGACTCGCCGCTGGTCCTCGACGTCGCCGAGATCACCAAGGCGTCGGCCGACAACCCGGTCTACTACGTGCAGTACGGCCACGCCCGCACCTGCCGGATGATCGAGAACGCCAAGGAGCTGGGGATGTCGGTGCCCGAGGGTGAGGCCTTCGACCCCTCCCTGCTCTCCCACGAGCTCGAGGGACGGCTGCTCCGCGCCCTCGCCGAGTTCCCGCGGGTGGTGGCCAGCGCAGCCGAGCTGCGCGAGCCGCACCGGATCGCACGCTTCCTCGAGGACACCACCTCGATCTTCAACAAGTGGTACGACACCCGCGAGTGCCGGATGCTCCCGCAGGGTGATGAGCCGGTCACCGCGCTGAACGAGTCGCGCCTCGTGCTGGTCCACGCCACCCGCACCGTGCTGGCCAACGGCTTGGACCTGCTCGGTGTCACCGCTCCGGAACGGATGTGAGCTGATGCGTGCACACGAGGCCGGATGGGCCCACGCCGAGGGAGCGCGCGGGCCCGCGTGGCTCCAGGTCCCCGAGGACCCCAATGCGCTGGTCACCCACCTGTGGTCGACCAGTGCTGCGAAGAACGACAACGGCGCGCTCGTGGTCGGCGGTGTCGACATGCGGGACCTGGTCGCCGACCACGGTTCGCCGGCCTACGTCCTGGACGAGGACGACTTCCGGGGCCGCGCCCGTGGCTTCCGCGATGCCTTCGCTGCCTACGACGTCTACTACGCAGGGAAGTCCTTCCTGTGCACCACGGTGGCGCGCTGGATCGTCGAGGATGGGCTCCGTCTCGACGTGTGCTCCAATGGCGAGCTGAGCGTCGCGCTGCGGGCCGGGGTGAACCCGGCCCTGATCGGCTACCACGGCAACAACAAGACCGTGCCCGAGCTGGCGCGTGCGATCGAGGTCGGGGTCGGCCGGATCGTGGCCGACTCGTTCCACGAGATCGAACGACTCGTCGAACTCTCCGCCGAGGCAGAACGGCCGGTCGGCGTGATGATCCGCGTCACCGCCGGCGTCGAGGCGCACACCCATGAGTTCATCGCGACCGCCCACGAGGACCAGAAGTTCGGTTTCTCGATCACCTCCGGCGACGCCCTCGAGGCGGTACGCCGTGTGGAGGCCGCCCCGGGCCTGGAGCTGTTGGGGCTGCACAGCCACATCGGCAGCCAGATCTTCGACTCCTCAGGGTTCGAGGTGGCTGCCCGCCGCGTCCTCGCCCTGCACGCCCAGGTGCGCGACGAGCTGGGCGTCGAGATGCCCGAGATGGATCTCGGTGGTGGCTTCGGCATCGCCTACACCACGCAGGACGACCCCTCGACGCCCGCGAAGCTCGCGGCGGAGATGAGTGCCATCGTCACGCGTGAGTGCAAGGACCTCGACGTCGCGGAGCCGCGACTGTCGATCGAGCCCGGTCGTGCCATCGCCGGCCCGAGCGTGTGCACCGTCTATCAGGTCGGCACCGTCAAGGAGGTCGCCCTCGACGGAGGGGCCAGGCGCACCTACATCAGCGTCGACGGCGGGATGAGCGACAACGTGCGCACCGCGCTCTACGACGCCGACTACTCGTGCACCCTGGCCTCCCGGCACTCCGAGGCGGCCCCGACGCTGGCCCGCGTGGTGGGCAAGCACTGCGAGTCGGGCGACATCGTGGTCAAGGACGAGTTCCTGCCCTCGGACATCGTCCCGGGGGACCTGTTGGCCGTCCCGGGCACCGGCGCCTACTGCCGGTCCCTGGCCTCCAACTACAACCACGCACAGCGTCCTCCGGTGATCGCTGTGCGGGACGGTGCAGCGCGAGTCATCGTGCGGCGCGAGACTGAGGACGACCTTCTGGCAACCGACGTGGGAGCAGTGCAGTGAGTGAGGCCGTGGATTCGGTGGGGGAGAAGCGACTGAAGGTCGCAGTCCTCGGATGTGGTTCGGTCGGGTCGCAGGTGGTGCGGCTGCTGACCGAGCAGTCCGACGACCTGGCAGCCCGGATCGGTGCCCCGGTGGACCTGGTGGGGGTGGCCGTTCGCCGGCTCGACGCGCCGCGCGAGGTCGACCTGCCCGAAGGGTTGCTGACGACCGACGCGCACGCGCTCGTCTCGCGCGGCGACCTGGACCTGGTCGTCGAGGTGATCGGAGGCATCGAGCCCGCGCGTCCGCTGATCCTGGCTGCCCTGGCACATGGCGCCTCGGTGGTCACGGCCAACAAGGCACTCGTCGCCGAGGACGGGCCGACGCTCTTCGAGGCGGCCGAGAAGGCGGGGCGCGACCTGTTCTACGAGGCCGCCGTGGCCGGCGCGATCCCGATCCTGCGTCCACTGCGCGAATCGCTGGCCGGTGACCGGGTGACCCGGGTGCTGGGCATCGTCAACGGCACAACCAACTTCATCCTCGACAAGATGGACACCTCGGGAGCCGGCTTCGCCGAGGCACTCGAGGAGGCCCAGGAGCTCGGTTATGCCGAGGCCGACCCCACCGCCGATGTGGAGGGCTTCGACGCCGCCGCGAAGGCGGCGATCCTGGCCAGCCTCGCCTTCCACACCCGCGTCAACGCTGCCGACGTCTATCGCGAGGGCATCTCCGATGTCACCGCCGCCGACGTCGCGTCGGCGCGCGAGATGAAGTCCGTGGTGAAGCTGCTGGCGATCTGCGAGCTCAAGGACGGTGCCGTCTCGGCGCGCGTCCACCCGGCGATGATCCCGGCCACGCACCCGCTGGCATCGGTCCGCGAGGCCTACAACGCAGTCTTCGTCGAGTCCGAGGCCGCCGGACAGCTGATGTTCTACGGCCCCGGTGCAGGCGGCGCGCCGACCGCCTCGGCCGTGCTCGGTGACCTGGTCACCGCTGCTCGCAACCGTCTCTCCTCGACCGTCGGTTCGGGGGAGTCGGCCTATGCCGACCGCGAGGTCCTGTCCATGGGGGAGACGGTCACGCGCTATCACGTCGGCATCGACGTCGAGGACAAGGCAGGCGTGCTGGCCGCCGTGGCCACGGCCTTCGCCGAGCACGGTGTCTCCATCCAGACGGTCCGCCAGGAAGGCCGCGGTGCCGAGGCGCAGCTGGTCGTGGTCTCGCACCGCGCCACCGACGCCCAGTTGCGGGCGACCGTGGAGCACCTGCAGGAGATGGACATGGTTCGCGAGGTCACCTCCGTGATGCGCGTGGAAGGAACGAACGAATGAGCGCCCCCTTGAG
>DATCYH010000738.1:0-1640 GCA_036570405.1 Nocardioides sp. | reverse complement strand
TAGGCGAGATCAACTCCGAGCACCGGCCGGATCCCGGCCCGGGCGCACTCCTTCACGAACCGGACCGCGCCATAGGTGCCGTCGCGATCGGTCAGGGCAAGGGCATCCATCTCCTGCTCCAAGGCACGCTCGACCAGCACGTGCGGGTGGCTTGCGCCGTACTGGAGTGAGTAGCCGGAGGCGACATGGAGATGGACGAACGGGTCAGGCACTGAGCCCGGGTCGCCAGGGCAGTTGTTCCTCGAACGGCATGTGGGGTGCCAGTCCGAGGGACTGCTCGACGATGGCCAGGAACCGGTCCGACTCACGGACCAGATCGTCTGCCTCGCGCTCATTGACCGCGCGGGTGGAGCCTGCCTCTGCTGCGGCGCGCTTGCTGGCACCGGCGGAGAAGAAGGCGGCCCACTCGGACAGCTCGGGAGCGATCTCCGCGAGCAGCACCCAGGCGTTCTTCTGGGCCCGGCGGCGGCTGCTCGTGGGAGCCGGGACGGAGCGGGCAGCGATCAGGGCCGCGGCGGCTCGCAGTGCGGCGACGTGTGCGCACGCATAGCGGGTCGGGACCTCGGTCGACGTGATCGCCTCGCGCAGTGACTCGGCTGCCCGCTCGAGGTAGGAGTGGGTGGTTGCCGGGAGGCAGTAGGGGTTGGGGGTGGTGGGGTTCTTCGCAGTCATTGTCCGTGTCCCGTCTCAGTCCGTGCAGCCCAGGAGCTGCCAGTTGCCGTCTGCCCACGAGAAGGCCAGGTCGAAGACCCCGCTGCTGCAGCTGGCCGTCATCCCGTTGCCGGCTTCGACCCGCCACATCTCGCGTTCTGCAAGAAGGTCACCACTGAGCACCGACAGTCGCTGTCGATCCTGGACCGCGACGTCTGTCCCGACGACGGCGCGAGCACCGGCGGACTGCCACCAGGGACCGGTCTCCACCCAGTGCGCGACGACCTCGCGCACCTTCCACAACGTGCCGCGCCAGAGGAACTGCTCGGGGGCCTCGACCTGTCGGTCGCCCTGGCCCACCATTCCCCTGCGCACCTCTACGGGATCGTCATAGCGACGCATGTCATGCTCCTTCCCCAGAGCTTCGTGACGGTTTTCGACCCCCTGTCACTCGACCCCTCGACCCCGGTGCTGCCCCTGCGGACCAGGCAGGTGATGTGCCCCCGGTGGGGACGGGGGTCGAGGTCATCCCCACCGGGTGATCGAACATCTGTTCGAACAACTCAAAGGTACATCACTCCCCCGACATCGCGTCAACACCTGTCCATGACGGATAGGGTCGGGCACATGGCCGACCACCCCTCCATCGAGAAGTTCGCCGCGACCCTGACCGAGAAGGGTGGCCGGGGCGAGATCGTCGTACTCCCCGACTCGGTGCACACCGCAGCGCTCGCCGCCGAGGCGCTGGGCTGCGAGGTGGGTGCGATCGCCAACAGCCTGCTCTTCGATTCCGACGGCTCCCCGGTGCTGATCCTGACCAGCGGCGCGCACCGGGTGGACACCGCGAAGATCGAGCCGGTCACCGGTCCGCTGAAGCGCGCGAGGCCCGACTTCGTGAAGGCCACCACCGGCCAGGTGATCGGCGGGGTCTCTCCCCTCGGCCACCCCACGCGGCTGCCCACGTACATCGACCCGTGGCTGCGGCGGCA
>DATCYH010000737.1:0-4274 GCA_036570405.1 Nocardioides sp. | reverse complement strand
TGCTGTGCCTCGTGGGCCGAGGTGACGGTGAACCCGACCGACGTACCCACTCCCTGCAGCATCGCGACAGTCTCAGCCGGCACGGGACCGAAGGTCAGCGACACGACGTCCACGGGGTGCGCAACCAGCCAGGCGACCTTCTCCTCGAACGCATCAGTGTCGTATGTCGGTTCGCCCGGCAACGCCCTGAGGCGCGCGGCCACCGGCTCGAGCGCGGCGCGGTAGACAGTCAACGAAGGGGCGAGCTCGAGCGTGCGGTCCACCTGCGGTGTGAACAGGTTGACCGTCACCGGCGCGGAGGTCAGGGTGCGGTAGGCAGACACCTCTGAGGCCATCGCGGGCACGGACAGATAGCCGGCGGCGAGGAACCCCAGCCCACCCGCGTTCGAGACAGCGGCGGCCAGCTCAGGCGTGGACGCGCCGGCCATCGGCGCGCAGACGATGGGGGAGGGGCGGTCGAGGAACGACATGCTTCGAGCCTAGGGCAGGTGCGATGGGATGATCCGACCATGTCTTCCCCGACCATCGGCGTCTTCGCTCTCCAGGGCGATGTCCGCGAGCACCTGCACACGTTGACGAATCTCGGCACGACCGCGATCCCGGTCCGTCGCGAGACGGAGCTCGCGCGCTGCGACGGCTTCATCATCCCGGGTGGGGAGTCCACCACGATGTACAAGCTGGCCCGCACCTTCGAGCTCTTCGAGCCGTTGCGCCAACGCATCCGCGAGGGCATGCCGACGTTCGGGACCTGCGCCGGGATGATCATGCTCGCCGACCACGTCATCGACGGCACCAAGGACCAGGAGACGCTCGGCGGGCTGGACATCACCGTTCGTCGCAACGCCTTCGGAAGGCAGGTCGACTCGTTCGAGGGTGACCTCGACTTCGCCGACTTCCCCGACAAGGTGCACGCGATCTTCATCCGCGCCCCCTGGGTCGAGCAGGTCGGACCGGGAGTGGAGGTCCTTGCCCAGATCGATGACGGGCCCGCAACAGGTAGGATCGTCGCCGTCCGAGAAGGCCACGTGATGGCCACGTCGTTCCACCCGGAAGTCGGTGGAGACGACCGGACCCATCGTCAGTTCGTGGATCTCGTCAGCACCAAGAGTTAGGGAGCGCATGTCCGGTCACTCCAAGTGGGCAACCACCAAGCACAAAAAGGCAGCGATCGATGCCAAGCGCGGCAAGCTCTTCGCCAAGCTGATCAAGAACATCGAGATCGCGGCCAAGATGGGTGGCCCTGACCTGAGCGGAAACCCGACGCTCTTCGACGCCGTGCAGAAGGCCAAGAAGCAGTCGGTGCCCAACAAGAACATCGACTCCGCGGTCAAGCGCGGCGGCGGGCTCGAGGACGGCGGAGTCGACTACGAGACGATCATGTACGAGGTCTACGGCTCGGCCGGCGTCGCGCTCCTCGTCGAGTGTCTGACCGACAACCGCAACCGGGCCGCGATGGAGGTCCGCACCGCGGTCACCCGCAACGGGGGCACGTTGGCAGACCCCGGCTCGGTCTCGCGACTGTTCACCCGCAAGGGCGTCGTGCTGGTGCCCAAGAGCCAGGAGGACAAGACTGTCGAGGAGGACGACGTCCTCGAGGCCACTCTGGACGCCGGCGCGGAGGACGTGAACGACCACGGCGACTCGTGGCGGGTGCTCAGCGAGTCCGGCGACGTGGTCGCCGTTCGCACCGCGCTCCAGGACGCCGGCCTCGACTATGACTCGGCCGAGGTCGAGTTCGTCGCCAGCCTCGACATCCCGGTCGATGCCGAGGCCGCCACGAAGGTCTTCAAGCTCGTCGACGCGCTCGAGGACCTCGACGACGTGCAGAACGTGTTCAGCAACATCGACGTCCCCGAGGACGTGATGGCCGAGCTCGAGGCCGCCGAGGACTGAGCTCTTGGTCGGGCCGTCCAGATCTTGACCAGACTGGGACACAGGTCGCAACACAGCAAGCAGGGACGTCGTACACACGGCGTCCCCGCTTGCGTTGCAGCGTGTCGCGACCGGCCCGTCGACACCCACTTGTTAGCGTGTGTCCGAACAGGTGTTCGGACGAGAGTGGGACCAAGAATGCGCGTGCTCGGGATCGACCCCGGCCTGACCCGCTGCGGCATGGGCGTGGTCGACGGTGACGTCGGTCGTCCCCTGACGATGGTGGACGTCAACGTCCTGCGTACGTCGGCCAGCGAGCCGGTCCCGATCCGACTGGTGACGATCGAGAAGGGTGTCGACGCATGGATCGAGGAGTTCCAGCCCGACGCCGTTGCGATCGAACGTGTCTTTGCCCGCTCGGACGTCAGCACCGTGATGGGCACTGCTCAGGCCAGCGGCATCGCGATGGTCTGCGCGGCTCGCCGCGGCATCCCGGTCGCGCTGCACACGCCGAGCGAGGTCAAGGCCGCGGTCTCCGGGAGCGGTCGCGCCGACAAGGCCCAGGTCACTGCGATGGTCACCCGCATCCTCCGGCTGAGCGCGCCACCGAAACCCGCCGACGCGGCCGACGCGCTGGCCCTGGCCATCACCCACATCTGGCGCGGTGGTGCGCAGTCACGCATCGAAGCCGCCCTGCTCAAGGCGGGCAAGCGTTGAGTCACATCGTGAAGGGATCTGCTCAGTGATCGCATTCGTCCGTGGCAAGGTCGCCGGGGTCACCCTCTCCAGCGCCGTCCTCGAGGTCGGGGGAGTCGGGCTCGAAATGATGTGTACGCCGGGCACGCTCGCCACCCTGCGCACCGGGGAGGAGGCGATCCTGCCGACGAGCATGGTGGTGCGTGAGGACTCGCTGACCCTGTTCGGCTTCCTCGACGACGACGAGAAGTCCTGCTTCGAGCTGCTGCAGACCGCGAGTGGCGTCGGGCCGAAGCTGGCCCAGGCCGCCCTGGCCGTGCTCAGCCCGGACGACCTGCGAATGGCGATCAGCGGCGAGGACGTCAAGACGCTGACCAAGGTGCCGGGCATCGGGCAGAAGGGCGCCCAACGGATCATCCTCGAGCTCAAGGACCGGATCGGAGCACCGGTCGGCGCCGGCCAGAGCACCCGCACGGGCGTGCCGGCCCCGGCTGTCGGCTGGCGCGACCAGGTTCACCAGGGCCTGGTCGGCCTCGGCTGGTCGACCAAGGAGGCCGAGAAGGCTGTCGACGCCGTCGCGCCCACCGCCACCGACTCACCTGACGTCGGCGCCCTGCTCCGTGCCGCGCTCCAGTCCCTGCGGAAGGCGTGAGCGTGGACTACGACGCGACCGACAGGCTCAGTGAGGCCGAGGAGGCCGAGATCCAGCGGATCGTCGCCGCGGACGCGACCGGCGACGAGCGGGCCATCGAGGCTGCACTCCGTCCCAAGTCGCTCGATGAGGTCATCGGGCAGCAGCGGGTCCGCGAACAGCTCGGACTCGTCCTCGAGGCGGCCCGGGCCCGCGGCCGCGCTCCCGACCATGTCCTGCTCTCCGGTCCGCCGGGCCTGGGCAAGACCACCTTGGCGATGATCATCGCCGGCGAGATGGGCGCACCCCTGCGGCTCACCAGCGGGCCGGCGATCACCCACGCCGGTGACCTGGCCGCGATCATCTCCGGACTCAACGAGGGCGACGTGCTCTTCGTCGACGAGATCCACCGGATGTCGCGTGCAGCCGAGGAGATGCTCTACATGGCGATGGAGGACTTCCGCGTCGACGTCATCATCGGCAAGGGTCCCGGGGCCACGGCGATCCCGCTCGAGATCCCGCCCTTCACCCTGGTCGGAGCAACCACGCGAGCTGGGCTACTGCCCGGGCCGCTGCGTGACCGGTTCGGCTTCACCGCCCACCTCGAGTTCTATGACCCCGAGGACCTCGACCAGATCGTGCACCGCAGCGCCGGGTTGCTCGACGTGCACCTCACCGCCGAAGGCTCCGCCGAGATCGCCGGCCGATCCCGTGGCACACCACGCAGCGCCAACCGGCTCCTGCGCCGGGTGCGTGACTATGCCCAGGTCCGGGCCGACGGCACGGTCACCCGCGAGGTGGCGATGGCCGCGCTGGAGCTCTACGAGGTCGACACGCTGGGCCTGGATCGACTCGACCGCGGTGTGATCGACGTGCTCTGCCGGCGGTTCGGTGGGGGGCCGGTCGGTCTCTCCACGCTCGCCGTCGCCGTGGGTGAGGAGCGCGAGACCGTCGAGGAGGTCGCCGAGCCGTTCCTGGTCCGTAACGGGTTCCTGGCGCGCACCCCGCGCGGCCGGGTTGCGACGCCGGCCGCCTGGGAGCACTTGGGGTTGACCGCGCCGCCGACGCTCTCGCT
>DATCYH010000736.1:0-7995 GCA_036570405.1 Nocardioides sp. | reverse complement strand
CAGGGTCAGGTAGAGCTCGCCCGGGTCGAAGCCGACGCCGTCGACAGCGTCGACGCGCTCACCCTCCCACTGTCCGGAGAGGGCGATCTGCTCGACCGCCGCCGCCAGCAGGTGGGCGTCGTCGAAGCGGACATGGCGCAGTGCCACGTAGGGCTCGACGGGCTCCAGCTCGATCCGCAACCGGGTCGCATAGCCCAAGGAGCCATAGGAGTTGGGGAAGGTGCGGAACAGGTCGGCGTGCTCGTTGTCGGCGGTGGCCGTGAGCACCTCGCCGGCGCCGGTGAGGATGTCCATCTCGAGCACCGACTCGTGCGGCAGACCGTTGCGAAAGCTGGTGGACTCGATGCCGAGCCCGGTGACGGCTCCGCCGAGGGTGATCGTGCGCAGCTGCGGAACGACCAGTGGGATCAGGCCGTGGCGCAGGGTGGTGGCGACCAGCTCCTCGTAGGTGCACATCCCCTGCACGTCGGCAGTGCGCGAGGTGACGTCCACGGCGATGACCCGATCGAGCCCGCAGACGTCGAGTCCCCCGGCGCCACCCCGGCCTGACGCGCCCGCACGCGGGCGGAAGAGGTTCGAGGTCTTCTTCGCGAGCCGCACCGGGGCACCGCGCGGAATCGCTGCATCAGAAGCGCGCAGGCGCTCGACAGCGCTGAGGTGGCGTGCCCATGAATCGTCTCGACCTGTCGAGGTGGTCACCCGACCACGCTATCTCGTTGGGCCGGCCAACCTCCAGAGGTTTTCCGCGTCAGCGGAACCAGCCGATCCGCGGCACCTCGATGGTGACCTTGCCCCCGTCAGGCAGCTGGGCGAACAGCTCGAAGCGGTCCGCAGTGCTCAGGTCCTTGACCTTCTGGCGCTTGAAGTAGGTGCCGACGCTGTGGGGCTGCAGCATGAACGTCGGCTTCTTCTGCTTCGGTCGCTTCTCCGACGGGATCCACTTCCAGCGACCGACCCGCTCCGCACCGCAGTAGAAGTCGGCATAGAACGCCTCGACCTGCTCGATGTCGACCGGATCGATCTCGATGCGGATTCCGCGCACGTCCTTGCAGGCGAACGCGACGCCCGCGTAGTGGCTGCCACCGCTCTTCGTGCTGGCCGTGGCAGTGAGGCGGACGCCGCGCTCGGCCTGGGTGACCGAGTGCGAGGACAGGTTCTTGCGCCACTTCGTCTCGATCGCCTCCGGCTCGACGTTGTCGACGCGCAGCGACCAGTCCGCCGGCGTGACCAGGTCGGCGGTGACGTCGGGGGTGGCCGCGGCGACGAGCTCGGCCCGTTCGCTGGTGGCGCTGCGGGAGGCCAGCATGAAGACCCAGGTGTTGGCGAGGGGCTCGACGTGGTGCACGGTGAGTCCGGCCGAGCGGGCCATCTCGCGCACTCGGGCCACACCGAACTGGGCGATGTGCCCCCAGATCCCCTCCAGTCGCCCGCGCAGCGGCACCGAGACCAACAGGTCGGTGCCCTCGGGCAGCGCGTCGGCCAGGACCTTGAGCGCTGCCTCGGGGTCGGGGACGTGCTCGAGCACCTCGCAGCAGATCAGCAGGTCGGTCCTGTGCTCCGCCACCATCTCGCGGGTCAGGTCATAGAGGTTGCCCACCTCGGCCGTGGCGCGCTCGGCATAGCCGTTGGCGGCCAGGGTCTCGTTGGTGGCAGTGACGTTGGAGGGGACCAACTCGATGCCGCGGTAGGCACCGATCTCGCCTGCCTTGAGCGCCATCAGGGCGAGGAAGCCCTTGCCGATGCCGATCTCCATGATCCGTTCGCCGGGGCGCAGGAAGTCCACGGTGCGCGCGAACCGGGTCCGGTTCGTCGGGGACTCATACATGTCACGGTTCTCGGTCGAGAACCACTCACCGGACGCCACGGGTGCGTAGAACTCCTCGCCCTTGACCCGGCTCGCTTCCCAGCGGGGGGCGAACAGCTCGGCAGACTTCGATGCACCGATCCTCTCCATCACCTCGATGAGCTCCCACGCCTCTCGCACGTGGACTCGCTCATGCGTGCTGGTTGTCTCGGTCATCTGGTCTCCCGAATGAATTCGATTGCTGCCCAGGTGGGGTTCATCTGCGCACGAGCAGGGTGGCCTCCACCCCGCCGCAGGCCAACCTACCCAACTGTGACCGGCGACTCAGCGTGAACCCTCAAATTGAGCGCGCCTGCTCCCGGCGGGTGGTCGGGGCCCGGTCTGACCCGAGTGACTCAGTCCCGGCCGAGAGGTTCAGTCCCTGTACCGCGCAGCTCAACCCTGGTCGGAGGCGAGGATCTGGCCCCGCGGGTTGCCGAGGTGCGCCACCACTCCTGATCCGGCGAACTCGACGACGGCAGCCCGGTCCCGCTCGTCGAGGGTGGTGCGACCCGCCTCGTCGAGCACGACGACTGCTTCCAGGCCGGTGGATCCCGACGAGATCGCCATCGCGATGCAGACGCCGACCGCCGAGATCTGCAGCGAGTCCAAGCCGATCGAGGCCGCGGCATATGTCCGGCCGTTCTCGTCGCGCACTGCCGCGCCCTGTGAGGCCTGCGTGCGCGCACGGGTGGAGCGAGCGAGGGTGACGAGCTTGGCGTCCTCGGCGGACAGGGCTGCTTCAGGCATGCGGGTCAGCGTAGTCACTCGGCTGGTCGTAACGTGCAGGTGGCTCAAGCGCGCTGATCAGCACCGTGGAGATCCGGTTGCGACGGCCAGTGGGCTCCTCGGCGACGAACCGGAGCCCGTGCACCTCCACCGACGAGCCGGGGATCGGCACCCGGCCGAGCTCCTTGGCCAGCAGGCCACCGACGCTGTCCACGTCCTCCTCGACGAAGACCAGGCCCGGGAAGAGCTCGTCGAGGTCGTCGACCGGATAGCGCGAGGAGACCCGGATGGTGCCGTTCTCGAGGACCTCGATGGCGATCTCGCCGTCGTCGTACTCGTCGGTGATCTCCCCGACGATCTCCTCCAGCACGTCCTCGATGGTGACGATCCCGGCGGTGCCGCCATATTCGTCGACCACGACGGCGATGTGCTGGCGGCGTGCCTGCATCTCGGAGAGTACGTCGTCTGCCGGCTTGCTGTCCGGCACCCAGTGGACCGGTCGCATCCACTGGTCGATGCGCTCGGTGGTCTCTGCGTCGGCGTTGTCGAAGACGCGCTTGGTGACGTCCTTGAGATAGGCGAAGCCCACGATGTCGTCGAGGTTCTCCCCCACCACCGGCATCCGCGAGTAGCCGCTGCGCAGGAACAGGGACAACGCCTGGCGCAGGTTCTTGTGCCGGTCCACGTAGAGCACGTCGTTGCGCGGGACCATCACCTCGCGCACCGTGGTGTCGCCGAGCTCGAAGACGGAGTGGATCATCTTGCGCTCGATGTCCTCGATGACGCTGGACGCCTCGGCCATGTCGACCAGCTCGCGCAGCTCGGTCTCGGTGGAGAACGGTCCGTCGCTGAAGCCCTTGCCGGGAGTCAACGCGTTGCCGAGGACGATCAGCAGCTGCGGGATCGGCCCGAGGAACTTGGTGATCACCTGGAGCGGGCCGGAGACCAGCAGCAGCAGCGTCACGGAGTGCTGGCGGCCCATCGTGCGGGGACCGACCCCGATCACCACGAACGAGACCAGGAGCATGATCCCGATCGACAAACCGACCGTCAGCCACCAGCCGTCGAGGTTCTCACTGACCAGGCGGGCGACCAGGACGATCGCGGACACCTCGCAGAGCAGGCGCAGCAGGAGGGCCGTGTTGAGGTAGCGCGGCGAGTCGTCGAGAATCGCCAGCAGTCTCCTGCTGCCGGCCTTGCCCTCGGCCACGATCTCCTCGGCGCGGGCGCGGGAGAACGACGACAGCGCAGCATCGACGGCGGAGAAGACCCCCGCGAGGACGACGAGCACTGCCGCCGAGCCCAGCAGCCACAGGTCTGATCCAGTCACCGCGCCCGCCACGCGGCGAGCAGCTGGTCCTGGAGACCGAACATCTCCGTGTGCTCGTCCGGCTCGGCGTGGTCATAGCCGAGCAGGTGCAGGATTCCGTGCACGGTCAGCAGCTCAATCTCCGCCTCGGCCGTGTGCCCGGCGGTGTCGGCCTGCTTCGCGGCGATGTCGGGGCAGAGCACCAGGTCGCCTAGGACACCCTCCTCGGGCTCCTCGTTGACCAGGCCCGGACGCAACTCGTCCATCGGGAAGGCCAGCACGTCGGTGGGGCCCTGCTTGTCCATCCAGCGCTCGTTGAGCTCGGCGATGGTCGCCTCGTCGACGGCCTTGATGCAGAGCTCGGCCAGCGGGTGCACCCGCATCTCGTCCATCACGAAGCGGCTCAGTGCGGACAGCGCCGCCATGTCGAGCTCGCGACCGGACTCGTTGAGGACCTCGATGCTCACCGGCGCTCTCCCTTGGCGTCATAGGTGTCATAAGCGGCCACGATCTTGCCGACCAGCCGGTGGCGTACGACGTCGTGTGCGGTCAGGCGGTTGAACGAGATGTCCTGGACGTCGTCGAGGATGCCCTCCACCACCCTGAGCCCGGACTTGATGCCCGAGGGGAGGTCGACCTGCGTGGTGTCACCGGTGACGACGATCTTGGACCCGAAACCGAGCCGCGTGAGGAACATCTTCATCTGCTCGGGAGAAGTGTTCTGGGCCTCGTCGAGGATGATGAAGGCGTCGTTGAGGGAGCGCCCACGCATGAAGGCCAGTGGTGCGACCTCGATCGTGCCGGCAGCCAGCAGCTTGGGGATCAGCTCCGGGTCCAGCATGTCGTGCAGCGCGTCGTAGAGGGGGCGCAGGTAGGGGTCGATCTTCTCGGTCAACGTTCCGGGCAGGTAGCCCAGCCGCTCGCCGGCCTCGACCGCCGGGCGGGTGAGGATGATCCGGCTGACGTCCTTGGCCTGCAGTGCCTGGACCGCCTTGGCCATCGCCAGGTAAGTCTTGCCGGTGCCCGCGGGACCGATCCCGAAGGTGATCGTGTGGTTGTCGATCGAGTCGACGTACCGCTTCTGGTTCAGCGTCTTGGGCCGGATGGTGCGACCACGGTTGCTCAGGATGTTGAGCGAGAGCACGTCAGCGGGACGCTCGGAGGTCTCGGTGCGGAGCATCCCGATGATCCGCTCGACGGTCTCGTCGCTGATCCCCTGGCCGGTGCGGATCAGGGTGACCAGCTCCTCGAGGAGCCGTTCGGCCAGGGCGATCTCGGCCGGCTCGCCGTGGAAGGTGATCTGGTTGCCGCGCACGTGGACGTCGGCGTCGAAGGCCTGCTCGATCCGGCTGAGGTGTTCGTCGTTGGGCCCGAGCAGGCTGACCATGTTGATGCTCGCGGGCACGACCACCGTGTGACGCGTGGTCGGCGTGCGTGAGCCGGAGCTGGAAGGAGAGTCAGTCATGAGGCCTCCATGCTACGGCGCGGGCGGGCACCGGTCACACCGAGTTTGTCGGCCCGCGGCTCGACTCAGCCGGGCGGCCAGGTGAGCTCGCGACCACCGAGCACGTGCAGGTGCGCGTGGAAGACGGTCTGCTGGGCTGCCGCACCGGTGTTGAACACGGCGCGATATCCCCCTTCGAGCCCTTCCTGATCGGCCACCTGGCTGGCCGTGGCGAACAGGTCGGCCAGCGCACCCGGCTCGTGCGCGGCCAGGGAGGCGGCGTCGGGATAGTGGCTGCGCGGGATGACCAGCACGTGCGTGGGCGCCTGCGGGTTGAGGTCGCGGAAGGCCACCGAGTCGTCGCTGGCGTGGACGATCGTTGCCGGCAGGTCCCCGGCCACGATCTTGCAGAAGATGCAGTCATCCGGAGGGGTGGGTGCAGTCATGTGCCGAGCATAGGTCGGGCGCCTGCGCGACGACACCCTCGCCACCTCGCTCCCGCGGCGTGTAAACCGCCACCCGACCCACGGCGTGCAACTAGCGTGAGGACCCATGCGGCGGACGAGCGAACGGCAGGCGCGATGAACGCTCCTGTGCGTGGCCTCGACGCGGACGCAGCCGTCGAGGAGCTGTACGCCGCCCACTGGCGCTCGCTGGTCCGGCTCTCCGTGCTCCTGGTCCGCGACCAGGGCACGGCCGAGGAGGTCGTCCAGGACGCCTTCGTCGCCATGCACGGACGGTGGCGCAGGCTGCGCGAGCCGGACAAGGCGCTGGCCTATCTCCGCCAGACGGTGGTCAACCGCTCCCGGTCCGTGCTCCGACACCGCAAGGTCGTGGACCGCCACATCGAGCGCGAGGCGGGCGCGTCCGCCTCCGACACCACCCGCACCACCGAACCGGGTGCCGATCACGGCGTCCTGGCCGCCGAACGGCGTACGGCCGTGCTCGACGCCCTGGCCGGCTTGTCCGCACGCCAGCGCGAGGTGCTGGTGCTGCGCTACTACCTCGATCTCTCGGAAGCCCAGATCGCAGAGGCCATCGGCACCAGCCGAGGTGCGGTCAAGAGCCACGCGTCGCGTGGTGCACAAGCGCTGCGCACGCAGCTCTCGACATTCATGGAGGAGGAACGATGAGCTCCCACAAGACCCCCGACGGAGGGCAGGGACACCTCCGCCACGAGCAGATTCGCTCTCTGATGGCCGATGCCGTCAGCGACGTCGAACCCGGTGACCGGCTGGACGCGATCCGCAACCAGACGAAGGTGACGTCGCTCAGCAGTCGACGTCCTTGGCTCTACGGCGTGACCGGGGCAGTCGTCGCCACGGCGGCGACGATCACCGCGGTGGCAGTGCTGGGCAACCCCACTGCCAAGGACTCCACCGGGCCGGACCCGGCGAACAGTCCGACGGTCCAGGCGACCGATGGCACGTCCACCGGCCCGTCCCCGAGCGACCCGTCACCGAGCGATCCGACGCCGAGTGATCCGGCGCCGGGCAGCACGGACACCGGTGCTCCGGTGACCAGCGCGATCCCGGTCTACTACGTCGGTGACACCGCCCGGGGGCCCCGGCTGTTCCGCGAGTTCCACAAGATCAACAGCTCCAGTGGAACCACCAAGCTTCGCGGTTCGCTCCAGGAGGCCGTTGCCGGGCAGCCGATGGATCCCGACTACCGCCAGACCTGGCCGGCCGGGGTCTCGGTGGATGAGGTCGAGGACGGTGACGTCACCGAGGAGGTGATCACGGTCCGGCTCAGCAGCGGCGACACCTCCCTGCGGGAGCGGCCCGACGGGCTCGAGCCCGAGGAAGCCGAGATGGCCGTCCAGTCCCTCGTCTACACCGCCCAGGCCGCGGTGGGTGCGGGACGCCACCCGGTCCGGGTCCTGATCGACGGCGAGCCCACCGACATGGTGCTCGGCGTCCCGGCCATCGACCCGCTGACCAATGCCCCGGTCCTCGACACCCTCTCCCTGATGAACATCACCGCACCCCGGGAGGGAATCACCGTCGACGACGTGTTCACCGCCACCGGGGTCAACAACGGCTTCGAGGCGTGGGTCGGCTGGCAGGTCCTCGACTCCGACGGCAAGGTCGTCGCGGACGGCTTCGGCACCGCTGACGGCTGGGCCCAGGAGAAACTGTTCGCGTGGAAGGTCGAGGTGGACGCGTCCTCGCTGGCTCCGGGCACCTACACGTTCCGCGCCCACAACGACGACCCCTCCGGCGGCACCGAGGGCACCGGTCCCGAGGAGGACACCCGCACGATCAGGGTCGAGTGAGCGCGACGCCCGCTGCGGAGACGCCGCCGCGGGCCTCCCGGCCGGGGCGCACCGGCACCGACTCGACGCCGTACACGATCGAGCTCTCCCGGAAGCCGTGGTCCGCGGGGTCCTCGATCGCCAGCTGCATGTCCGGGAAGCGCTGCGACAACGCCGGGAACGCGATCCGCAGCTCCATCCGGGCGAGCTCAGCACCGACGCAGCGGTGCAGGCCGTGGCCGAAGGCCAGGTGCGAGCGGGACGACTCGCGCTCGGGGATGAAGGCCTCGGGCCCCTCACCGAACGCGGTATCGCGATTGACACCGGGGATCGAGACCAGCACGACGTCGCCCTTGTGAACCTGCTTGTCGCCCACCATCACGTCCTGGCGAGCGAAACGCGGGAACGCGACC
>DATCYH010000735.1:0-2193 GCA_036570405.1 Nocardioides sp. | reverse complement strand
CCGCGCCGAGACCACCGGGAGCCAGGTCGACTCCGCGGCCCAGTGCGCCACGTCGATCAGTGCCGGACCGCCCTTCTCGACGAACTCGGCCGCCGGATGGTGCCGCAGATCACTGGTCAGGTAGACGTCCGCGTCGCTGCCGGCGAGCCGATCGAGCAGGAAGTCGCCCGCGCCGCCACACACCGCGACACGGCGTACGACGCGCTCCGGGTCCCCGCTGACCCGAACACCCTGCTCGGTGGCGGGAAGGGCCTCTGCCACGACCTGGGCGAAGTCCCGCAACGTGGTCGGCTCGACGAGGCCGATCCGGCCGGTGCCGACCGTACCGACCCCGGGGTCCGCGAGCTCGATGATGTCGTAGGCCGGCTGCTCGTAGGGATGGCTGGCGAGCATCGCCGCGACCACCTGGCGACGCAGGCTGCGCGGAAGGATCGCCTCGATCCGATGCTCGTCGACGACGGCCACGTCCCCGATGGTGCCGATCGTGGGGTCGGCTCCCTCGAGGGGACGGAACCGGCCCTGACCCTCGCTGGAGAAGGTGCAATGGTCGTAGTTGCCGATCGCTCCGGCGCCGGCGTCCGCGATCGCCGCCCGGACCGGCGCGGCAGCGTCGTGCGGAGCAAACACCACGATCTTGTCCATCGGAGCGGTTGCGGTGGCGACGATCGGTTCGAGCTCGGTCATCCCGAGCGCCAGTGCGAGTGACTCCGAGACTCCTCCCGCGGCCTGGTCGGCGTTGGTGTGCGCGGTGAGCAGTGCGCACCCGGCCCTGGCCAGGGTGGCCAGGGTGCGGCCCTTCGCGGTCGCGGTCGTGAAGCCGTGCACCGGCTTGAGGAAGAGCGGATGATGTACGACGAGCAGGTCGGCGCCCCAGTCGGCGGCCTCCTGGGCCACCTGGTCGGTGGGGTCGACCGCGAACAGCACCTTCTTCACCGTTGCCCGGGGGTCCCCGTGGACCAGGCCGACGGCGTCCCAGCCCTCGGCGGTGGAGGGCGGGAACCACCCGTGCAGCAACTCGACCACTTCTGCCAACGTCGTCATGGCGTCAGGCTAGCGGGAGCCCGCTCGCAGATGAGAGTGCTCTCATCTGCGTCTCATCACTCCCCCACGCGCGCGACTCACCCTGTATCCATGGGCAACTCCTTCAAGGCGATTCTGGCGCTGTGCATCGCGATGCCGATGCTGGCCTACATCGCCGGCGCGCTCGTCGCTGCGAACAGCTCGACGAGCGATCGGTCCCCGCTCACCTTCACCGAGCCCACCGACGCGGCGTCACCCGACGCGGGGACCACCGAGGACAAGCCCTCCGGGTCGGCCACGACGGATGCTCCCGGGAAGGGTGACAAACCCGCCACCGATCGCCCGGACCGCAGCAGCACGGAGCCACGGGCCACCCGGAAAGCGACACCCAAGCCCGCCCCGAAGACCCAGGAGGCGCCCAGGGTCGTCACGCCCCGACCCGAGCCGAGGGCCGTCGATGATGACGACGACGACGACGATGATGACGACCGGGAGTGGGACGAGGACGCCGAGGAGCGCGACGATGACTGAACGGGCGATGATGGTGGCGCGCGCCTCTCCCAGCCCGTCCCACCCAGTGAGCATCCGGAGTTGATCCCGACGACCGATCCGACTGCGACAACGGACGCCCGGCGAAGGCCGGGCGTCTCTGTTCGCGTTCGGATCGTCGTGACCGTGGCGGTCCTGGTCGCACTGGCACTGAGCAGCGCAGGGGCGATCATGTATGCCATCGAGTCGGCACGCCTCGACCGTGCCGCCACGGCACAGGCTGAGCAGGAGATCGCCGAGTTCCGCACGCTGCAGGAACAGGGCAAGGACCCGAACACGGCTCAGGACTTCGCCAGCATCCGCGACCTGATGCGCGTCTTCCTCGAGCGGAACGTGCCCAGCGACAACGAGCTCTTCGTGGCCTGGGTCGAGGGCAAGGCAGCATTCGTCTCGGCGTCGGATCGCCGGGGCTTCGGTGGCAGCGACGAACTCGCCTCACTCGTCGCTCGTCACGTCGAGGACGGCGCCGAGTTCCGGGCTGACTCCAGCGTCGGCGAGCTGCTGGTCACGGTGCAACCTGTGCACGGGGGAGTCCAGTCGCGGTGCGCTCGTGGTGGTCACCTTCCTCGACGACATGCAGGCAGACCTGACCAACCTGATGCGCACCTATGCGATCTTCTCCCT
>DATCYH010000734.1:0-2057 GCA_036570405.1 Nocardioides sp. | reverse complement strand
GCGAGCACACGAGTACCGCAGAGCCGGCGTCGCCCCGGGGCGCGCACATGGCACGCGTCAGGGGTTCGGCCACCACTCGGTCGGCCAGGACCTCCTCGATCGTCATCGGGAACCGATACTGCGCCCGTGGATTGCCCACCGCGTTGGTGTGGTTCTTGGCTGCGGCGTAAGCGATCTGCTCGATGGTCGTTCCGTAGGTGTTCATGTGCGTCAGCGCGAACACCGAGTAAGCGTCCATGCCGAGCGAGCGATTCGGGTCCTGCTTCAGGTCCAGTCCGTTCTCGGCCGCGATCGAACGGAAAGGACCCCAGAAGAGATCCGGGTCGAGCATGTTGCCGGTGCCGTCCATCCACTGCAGGAACTCCGAGCCCGACCGGGTGGAGTCGTGCATCTTCTCGACCCCCAGCGCCAGAGCCAGATCGGCCCCCTGTCGGATGGCCGACCATGCGCCGTTGAAGGCCACCGATCCACTGGCGCAGCCATCCTCGACATTGATGATCGTGTTGCCGTTGGGGAAGACCCCCTCACGCATGAGCGGCGTCAGCACGGCTTGACCGCGGACTGCGCGCTGGCCCCAGAAATCCATCAGGCTGTTCGAGAACCAAGTTCCCTCGATGCGATCGACATCGTCGAGGCGCGCATCTTCGACCGCTGCGGTGAAGGCCTCGGTCACGAGGTCGGTGAATCCGCGCTCTGGCTGCTTGCGGACCGGGGTCGAACCGACACCCAGGATGTAGACGGACGGTGACATGACATTTCCTATCTGTTGCTGTCGAGAGGGCGAGGACTCCGATGGCGCACGCGGGGCCATCGGCGGTGGGGGCCGAGGAGACTCAGGAGCTCTCGACCAGTTGGTGCTTCATGACCTTGCCGAGGGTGTTGCGCGGAAGCTGATCGATCAGTCGGATCTCGGAGATGCGCTGGTGCCGTCCCAGTTCGCGGTTGGCTGCCTCACGCAGCTCCTGGGTCTGGACCACGACCCCCGAGGCAGGCACCACGAAGGCGACCGGGGTCTCGCCCCAGTCGGGATGGGGCACACCGACCACCGCGCACTCCTCGACGGCCGGTTGCCGCCGGAGCACGTCCTCGATGTCGATGGGGTAGATGTTCAGTCCCCCGGAGATGATCATGTCCTTCTTCCGGCCCCGTACGGAGATCCAGCCGTCGTCGTCGATCTGTCCCAAGTCACCCGTGCGCAGGTAGACGCCGCCTTCCGGGCTCGTCCAGATGAGGGCTTCGGTGGCGGCCTGCTCGTGGTGGTACTCGCTCAGCATGAAGTTCGACCGACCGACGAGCTCGCCGGTCTGTCCACGACCGAGCTCTCGCCCCTCGTCGTCGATGACCCGGAACTCGCAGCCGACCATCGGCCGCCCGACCGAGTCGAGACGATCGCCCATGTCGCGCGGGTGAAGAACCGAGGAGACTCCTTCGCTGAATCCCCACGCCTCCCCCAGGGCATTCCCGGACAGCTCGCGCAGCTGTCGCTTCATCTCGACCGGCATCGGCGCGCCAGAGGTCAAGATGAACTGGAAGCAGGACCAGTCGACGTCCGCCACGCGGGGGTGCTTGAGCAGGCGTGCCCCGATCGTGGGGACGACGAAGGAGAACGTCGGTCGATAGCTCTCGACATCGGCCAAGAACTGGTCGACGTCGAAACCATCGGTCACGTGAGCCCGCGCTGCCACGTAGATCGCCGGCAGGACCACCATCCAGGAGCCATTCGTGTGCGGTGGCGTCGTCAGATAGAGGCGCGTCCAGGGATCGAACTCGTAGGCCGAGGCGTAGCTGGCCGCCATCGCCAGGCGTGCCGCGTGGGTGTGCAGGATTCCCTTGGGCACACCGGTCGTGCCGGAGGAGTACACGACGGTGAATCCGTCGTGCGCCTCCAGGACGACTGCGGGGGGTTCGGCCGACGCCGTCTGCCGCGCCGCCTCGAAATCGAGGCTTCCGGGCAGATCGCCCGTGGCGGTGACGACGCGCGGGCGTTCGCCGACCGGCAGCAGGGCCAGAGCCTCCTCGGCGAGGTCGAAGAACTTCGCACTGACCACGAGCAGGCT
>DATCYH010000733.1:0-13138 GCA_036570405.1 Nocardioides sp. | reverse complement strand
GGCGGCTATGTGATCGAGCTGGCCAAGGCCGACGGCCTCACCGTCATCGCCGACGCCTCCGAGAAGGACGAGGCACTGGTCCGCAAGCTGGGTGCCGACATCGTCGTACGCCGTGGTGACGACATCGCCGACCGGTTCCTGGCCGAGGTGCCCGACGGTGTGCACGGCCTCGTGGACGGTTCGGTCCAGGACGAGGCACTGTTCCCTGCCATCCGCGACGGCGGAGGCTTTGCCGCCGTGCGCGGCTTCCGGGGCGAGGCGCCGCGCGGCATCCAGAACCACCAGGTCTGGATCACCGCCTATGCAGAGGAGCAGGCCAAGCTCGACAGGCTGCGAGAGCAGGCCGAGGCCGGGCAGCTCACCCTCCGGGTTGCCGAGACCCTCCCGGCGGCGCAGGCCGCTGAGGCACACCGACGCCTCGAGGCAGGTGGAACCCGGGGACGGTTCGTGCTCGAGTTCTGACCCGCAGCCCCACGTCGGACCCTAGGCTGCGCGCATGGAGAACCCTGCAGCCCTGACCAAGGGCGCCTCGCTGGTCCGCGTCGCGATCGCCTATCTCATCGCGATCGGAGCCGGAGCGGCCTGGCTGTTCCTCGGTCCCGACACCGACCACCTGTGGCTCGACGGACTGATCGCCGACCTGATCGCGACGCTGGTGATCTTCGCGGCGAGCCGGCTGCACGAGAACTCCAGCTTCTATGACGCGTTCTGGAGTGTGCTGCCTCCGCTGCTCGCGTTCTACTGGTTCTGCGCCGGTCCCGGCACCGAGGACGTGCGCTGGTGGCTGATGGCGGCGGTGCTCCTGCTGTGGGCGATCCGCCTGACCGGCAACTGGATCCACGGTTTCCCGGGCCTGCACCACGAGGACTGGCGCTATTCGATGATCCGCGAACGGGCCGGCCGCTTCCGTGTGCTGGCCGACCTGTTCGCGATCCACGTCATCCCCACCCTGCAGGTCTTCGCCGGCCTGATCCCGGTCTACCTCGTTGCGACCCGCGCCGGTGAGCCGCTCGGCTGGCTCGATGGCGTCGCCTTCGCGGTCGGCATCGGTGCGGTGGCCCTCGAGGGAGTGGCC
Organism: Nocardioides sp.; assembly: GCA_036570405.1. Taxonomy (GTDB): domain Bacteria; phylum Actinomycetota; class Actinomycetes; order Propionibacteriales; family Nocardioidaceae; genus Nocardioides. The sequence goes on along the minus strand of DATCYH010000733.1, from coordinate 12,063 downwards.
GACCTGCAGATGCACCGCTTCGTGGCCAGCAAGCAGCCGGGAGAGGTGATGGACCGCGGGTTGTGGGGCTGGTCGAGACACCCGAACTACTTCGGCGAGTTCGCCTTCTGGTTCTCGCTGGCGCTCTTCGGCCTGGCCGCCGCACCCGGTTCCTGGTGGGTCTTCGCCGGCGCCGCCGTCATGCTCGCGATGTTCCATGGCGCCAGCATCCCGTGGATGGAGCAGCGCTCGCTTGAGCGCCGACCCGCATACGCAGACGTCGTACGCCGTGTCCCGCGGTTCGTCCCCCGACCGCCGCGGCGCTGACTCGACGATGGTGACGCACACCCGACCGCGGGTGGTGATCGTGGGCATGGGGGACACCGGCGTGCTCACCGCCATCCAGCTCGCACCGCACGCCGACGTCGTGGGGATCAGCACCAAGGCGGAGTTCGTCAGCGGTCAAGAGCTCGGCCTGCGCCTGGCCCGACCCGAAGCGTGGATGCGCGACTACCGCGTCGGCTTCGACCGATTCCGCGGCCTCGACGGCGTACGCATCGTGCACGGCACCGCCAGCAGCCTCCACCCCGAGTCCCGCCGGGTCAGCATCACCCTCGCCGACGGCACCACAACCACCGAGAAGTACGACGTCCTGGTCATCGCCGCCGGTGTGACCAACGGATTCTGGCGCGAGCCCTCGCTGCAGACCTCTGACGGAGTCTCCGACGTGCTGGCCCGCGCCCATGCCCGGCTGGCCGATGCCGCGGAGGTGGTGGTGATCGGTGGCGGTGCCGCGGCGATGAGCAGTGCCGCGCAGGTCGCCGAGCGCTGGCCCGACAAGCAGGTGCACGTCTACTTCCCCGGCGAGCGGGGGCTCCCGCTGCACCACCCACGGGCCTGGAACCGGGTCGCGCGTCGACTGACCGGGCTCGGGGTCGCCCTGCACCCGGGCCACCGCGCGGTGCTTCCTGCCGACGGCACGAACGACCTGAGCGCGGGGCCCGTCCGCTGGCAGACCGGGCAACCGCCCACCGAGGCCGACGTGGTGCTCTGGGCGATCGGGCAGGTGCAGCCCAACACCGGCTGGCTGCCTGCTCACCTGCTCGACGACCGCGGCTTCGTCCTGGTCGAGCCCACTCTGGCCGTGTCCGGACAGGACCACATCTTCGCCGTCGGTGACATCGCCGCCGTCGACGCGTTGCGCACCTCGGCCCGCAACCAGGGGCACAAGCTGGTCGGCCGGAACGTGCGCGCGCACGTGGCCGGACGGTCACTGGGGACCTATCGCACTCCGGGGCGGCGGTGGGGCTCCGTGCTCGGTCCGCTGCGCGACGGTCTCGTGGTCTTTGCGCCGAACGGCAGGGGATTCCGGTTCCCGGCGTGGAGCATCGACGCATTGCTGCAGCGGTTCGTCGTACGACGGGGCATCTATGGGGGAGTGCGCAGGGACTGATCGACCCGCGGCCGTCGCAGGGCGCCGCGGGCAAACTCGCATCTTCCCGGTTGCACCTGTGTAGGAAGGCGACTCGCGGGTACGGGTGTGCAGGGTTCGTTGCGAGCCCTCCCCAACGTGAAGGTGGTTTGATCATGAAGGCAGTGACTTGGCAGGGCGTCCACAACATGCAGGTCACCGAGGTTCCCGATCCCCGCATCGAGGAGCCGACGGACATCGTCATCCGTGTCACCTCTACCGGACTCTGCGGGTCTGACCTGCACCTCTACGAGACGCTCGGCGCCTTCATGGAGCCCGGCGACATCGTCGGCCACGAAGCGATGGGCATCGTGGAAGAGGTCGGCTCCGAAGTCACCAAGGTCGCCGTCGGCGACCGGGTCGTGGTCCCCTTCAACGTCTCCTGCGGCTCCTGCTGGATGTGTGACCAGCACCTCTACAGCCAGTGCGAAACCACGCAGAACCGTGAGCACGGCACCGGTGCCAGCTTCTTCGGCTACTCCAAGCTCTACGGCCAGGTTCCCGGCGGACAGGCCGAGATGCTGCGCGTCCCCTTCGGCAACTTCCTGCCCGTCAAGGTGCCGCACGAACACGAGGACGACCGCTTCCTCTTCCTCTCTGACGTGCTCCCGACCGCCTGGCAGGGGCTCAAGTATGCGGCCGTGCCCGACGGCGGCACGCTGCTGGTGATGGGCGCCGGCCCGATCGGTGACATGGCCGCACGCATGGGCGTACGTGCCGGGCACCGCGTGATCAGCGTCGATCGAGTCCCCGAACGACTGGCCCGGGTCAAGGCGTTCGGCGCCGAGACTATCAACCTCGACGAGGCCAAAGGCAACGGCGGCGTCGCCGAGATGGTCCGCGAGCTCACCAACGGCCGCGGTGCCGACTCCGTCATCGACGCGGTGGGCATGGAGGCGCACGGCTCGCCGGTGGCCCAGGGCATACAGAAGTTCGTCGGTCTGCTGCCCGACGCGATCGCCGAGCCCATGATGAAGAAGGCCGGCATCGACCGTCTGGCGGCGCTGCACACGGCCCTCGACGCCGTACGCCGTGGGGGCACCGTCTCGCTCTCGGGTGTCTATGGCGGAGCGGTTGACCCGATGCCGATGTTCCAGATGTTCGACAAGCAGATCCAGCTGCGGATGGGCCAGGCCAACGTGCGCGCCCACACCGACGAGTTGCTCGCGATGCTCGTCGAGGACGACCCCTTCGGGGTCGACGCGTTCGCCACCCACCACCTGCCGCTCGACGAGGCACCGCAGGCCTACAAGCACTTCCAGAAGAAGGAAGAGGGCATGGTGAAGGTGGTCTTCAAGCCCTGACGCAGGGATTGATCCGCTGACCGACTGATGGCGGTCGCAGGGGCCGATCAGGCCTCGGCGATCGCCTCGTCGGCGGTCTCACCGGTGACGTCGTGTGCCGACTCGTCGTCGAGGTCGTGACCGCCGAGCGGTTCGTGGTGCCAGGTGGTGAGCTCCCACCCGTCGCTCGGGTCGCCCTCCAGGACGGCCATGCCGGTGTTCATGATGTGGAGGTCCTTCGCCTGCGCCGGGTCGAGCTCGCTCGCCAGTGCGGCAAAGGCCCGGATCGCGGCGCCGTGGCTGAACAGCGCCACGGTGTCGTTCGGTCCGTGTGCCTGGATGATCGACCGGACCGCCGTGTCGTAGCCGGCGAAGAACTCGTGGCCCGAGGTGCCTCCCGGCATCCGGAGATCGAGATCGCCGACCAGCCAGTTGCTGATGCACTTGACGTAGGTGCGCACCGCATCGCGGTCCGAGCGCATCTCGACGTGGCCGGCGGAGATCTCCTCCAGTCCGGGCTGTACGACGACCTCGAGGCCACGCGATTGGGCGAGGGGAGTGCCGGTGAGCTGCGTGCGGACGAGGCGAGAGGCATAGACGCCGGCGATCTCCTCACCGTCGAGCGCATTCGGCACTGCCCGGGCCTGGGCCTGCCCAAGCGCGGTGAGACCAGCACCGGGGAAGCCCGTGTCGAGGGCTCCCAGGACGTTGTTGGGGGTCTGGCCATGACGGATGAGAAGCAGGCGCACCACTCGATCGTATGTGGGCGCACCCGATACCAGCGCGTCCGCATGACGGGCGGAGCAGGTGCGGGGTTCGGCACGCGAGGGTGAATCGGGTCTATGGTGCTGCGCATGAACCTTCGCCCCGTCACCGCTGCACTGGCCATCGCTGCACTGGCCTTCACCGCCACGTCCTGCGCCAAGGACACCAGCACCTCGACCACGGAGTCGGGTGCCAAGGTCGTCGAGGAAGGCGTCCTGACCATCTGCACGCACCTTCCCTATGAGCCGTTCGAGTTCACCAAGGACGGCGAGGTTGTCGGCTTCGACATCGACGTCCTCAAGCTCGTCGCGAAGGCCGAGGGCCTGGACACCAAGATCCAGGACACCCCGTGGGAGACCATCGTCTCGGGCGAGTCCCTGAACAGTGGCGATTGCGACGTGGCCACCGGTGCGATGTCGATCAAGCCGGAGCGCGAGAAGGTGATGGACTTCAGTGACCCCTACTTCACCGCCACCCAGGCGCTGCTGGTGAAGAAGGGGTCCGGCTACAGCAGCCTCGAGGACCTCGCCGGCAAGCGGATCGCCGTGCAGGAGGGCACCACCGGCGAGACCTATGTCGAGGAGAACCTCCCCAAGGGTGCCGAGAAGGTCTCCTATGAGGACTCGGTCCTGATGATGGAGGCCGTCAACAACGGGAAGGCCCAGGCAGGCGTCAACGACAACGGCCTGGTCAACTACTACGTCGACCAGAACCCCGGGGTCGAGGTCAGCACCGAGTTCCAGACCGGTGAGGAATATGGCTTCTCGGTGAAGAAGGACGGCAACCCCAAGCTCCTCGACGCCATCAACGAGGCGATCGCCGACAAGGACGCGATGGACGAGCTGAAGGTCAAGTGGTTCGGCACGGCCAAGTGAGCCAGCCACACGTGTCGACCAGCACCCCGGTGCTGGACCCGACGTGTCGTGAGGAAGGTGCCGGATGGCGCTGAGCAAGCGCAAGCGCGCAGCCCTGCTGCGCTATGCGCAATATGCGCTGATCATCCTCATCGCGGCCGTCGTAGGCCTTGCGGCCGACTGGGGGTCGCTGCGCGACTCGTTCTTCAAGCCGGACCTGGTCAGGCAGCAGTTCCCGGACATCTTGACGACGGCCCTGAAGAACACCGTCCTCTACACCGCGTGCGGCTTCACCTTCGGCCTGTTGCTCGGGTTGCTGCTGGCGCTGATGCGGCTCTCGAGCATCGGCCCGTGGCGCTGGCTCTCGACCGGAGTCATCGAGCTGTTCCGCGGGTTGCCCGCCCTGGTGGTCTTCCTGGCACTGGGCCCCGGCTTCTCGCGGGCGTTCCCCGAATATGAGATCCCGTTCGGCAGCCTCGGCATCGCCACTCTCGCCCTGGGCCTGGTCGGCGGTGCCTACATGGCCGAGACCATCCGCGCCGGCATCCAGGCGGTGCCCAAGGGCCAGATGGAGGCGGCACGCTCCTTGGGTATGTCGCACACCCGCGCGATGATCTCGATCGTGGTTCCGCAGGCGTTCCGGATCATCCTGCCGCCGCTGACCAACGAGCTCATCCTGCTGACCAAGGACTCCTCGCTGATCTACATCCTCGGTCTCTCCCTCGCCGAATATGACCTCACCAAGTGGGGCCGCGAGGGGATGAACAGTGAAGCGAACCTGACCCCGATCATCGTGGTCGGTCTCTGCTATCTGATCATCACCGTGCCGTTGTCGATCGCCGTCCGCCGTCTTGAGGCCAAGGCTGAGAGGGCCCGCTGATGACCACCCAGAACTCTGGCCAGAGCAATGGTCCGGGCAACGTCCCGGCCCCGGCATCCAGTGACCGCAGCGCGGCCGCGATCGACGTACAGCAGCTGCACAAGAACTTCGGCAAGAACGAGGTCCTCAAGGGGATCGACTTCCACGTGCCCGTGGGCGAGGTGGTGTGCGTGATCGGCCCCTCGGGCTCGGGCAAGTCGACGCTGCTGCGCTGCGTGAACCTCCTGGAGACACCGACCAGTGGCAAGATCTTTGTCGAGGGGGACGAGATCACCGATCCCGACGCCGACGTCGACGCCTTGCGCGCACGGATCGGGATGGTCTTCCAGTCGTTCAACCTGTTCCCGCACATGACGGTGCTCAAGAACCTGTGCATCGCCCAGCAGCGGGTCAAGGGACGCTCCAAGTCCGAGGCCGTGGCGATCGCCCGGACCAACCTTGACAAGGTCGGCCTGTCCGGCAAGGAGAGCGCCTATCCGGCACACCTCTCGGGAGGCCAGCAACAGCGTGTGGCCATTGCCCGGGCCCTGTCGATGGAGCCGGACATGATGCTCTTCGACGAGCCCACCTCGGCCCTCGACCCGGAGCTGGTCGGTGATGTGCTGCAGGTGATGAAGGACCTCGCCTCGGAGGGCATGACGATGATGGTGGTGACCCACGAGATGGGCTTCGCCCGTGAGGTCGGCGACAAGCTGGTCTTCATGGACGACGGCGTGATCCTCGAGGAGGGCGACCCGACCGAGGTGCTCGCCGACCCGAAGCACGAGCGCACCCGAGGCTTCCTGTCCAAGGTGCTCTGAGCCCCGAGGACGCCGCGAGCTGGTGGCCGCCTCGGGATCGGTGAGATGGATACCGTGGGCGGCATGCAGCGTCTCCAGCCCGGAAGCGACGTCCCGGATACCTTGGTGCCCTACCTGGGCGTCGACAGGACGCGAGGACCCCACGAGTGCTGGGTCACCGCGCACATGGTGGCCGGACTCGACGGGACCGCAGCCATCAACGGACGGGTCGGCGCCCTGTCGACCGTGCCGGACCAAGACCTCTTCCGCCGAATGCGCCAGATCGCAGATGTGGTGCTGGTGGGCGCCGAGACGGTACGCCGTGAGGGCTATGGCCCGGTCCGACTGACCGAGCAGGCGCAGGCTGATCGCGTGGCCGATCGACGTACGCCGATCCCGCCGGTCGCCGTGGTGAGCCGGAGCCTGGACCTCGACTGGAACGGCAAGGTGTTCACCGAACCGGAGACAGAGGCCCGCACCCTGGTGATCACCTGCGCCTCGGCAGACCCCGAGCGACGGGCCGTCGCCGAGGCGCACGCGACGGTGGTGGTCGCCGGCCAGGACAGGGTGGACCCAGTGCAGGCGCTGGCGGCGCTGTCCGACCTCGGCCACCGCGTCGTGCTCTGCGAGGGCGGGCCCAGGTGGCTCGGCGAACTCGTCGCGGCCGATCGGGTCGACGAGCTGTGCCTGTCGATCTCACCGATGATGGGTGGGGATCCGCTCCCGGTCAGCGTCACCCCGCCCGGCTCGCCACCCGCGGCCTTCGAGCTGTGCGACACGATGATCGAGACGAACACCCTGTTCCTGCGATATGAGAGGCCGGAAGGTCGCAGCAATGGCTGAGGACGCCTTCGAGGAGTTGATGGCGGCGATCGACCCGCCGCTGATCGTCGTCACCACTGCCGTGGACGACGTGCGGGCCGGCTGCTTGGTCGGCTTCCACTCCCAGTCGAGCATCTCCCCACAGAACTACTGCCTGTGGCTCTCCAAGGCCAACCACACCTATCGGGTGGGCCTGCGGGCGACGCACTTCGGTGTCCACTTCCTCGACCGCGCCGACCTGTCCCTGGCCGAGAGGTTCGGGACCCTCAGCGGCGAGGACACCGACAAGTTCGACGGCCTGGACGTCGAGGTGGGGGAGCACGGCACCCCGCTGCTCCGGGCCTGCGTCAACCGGATGGTGCTCGCGCGGACCGCCCTCCTCGACGACGGTGGCGACCACGTCTGCCTGACGACCAAGGTGCTCTCCGCGCAGGCGGGGGCCGACCTGGAGCCGCTCCGTGTCTCGGCGGCGGCGCACCTCGAGCCGGGCCACGCAAGCGACGAGCGGGCGATCAGTCCCTGACGAGCGGCGTCGTTGTGCCGCGGCCTCGAGCCGGACGGGGGCTGCCCCGCGCTGGCCGACTGCGCTAGTCTTCGAACATGCGTTCGGAGTCGGTGGGTCGTCGTGGGCAGGAGTGCCTGCCGTTCGATCCGCCCCCGCGCACTTTGTCGGCATCCCCGCCTGAAAGACCTGCCCCCGTGGTGGGCGAGGGCGCGATTCGGCATCGGATGGTCGACGACGCGCTTGCCTCGCTCGGCTGGCCGGCGGGAACCGAGCTGGTGCTGGAGCCGTGCACCACGCCGCAACGTGGCCAGGTCGTCCTGGCCCGCGACGGATCCCAGGAGCGGATCGGGATCTTCGAGGTGCAGCTGGGCCGGGTCGCGCTGCGCACCGACCACGGATCGGTGTGGATCGGTCGCGCCTCCCAGGTGGTCGGCGCGGTGACGGTCGCGGGTGCGCCGCTGACCGGCATGCCGCAGCGTTGAGGATCCCCGCACCCGTAGCCGCAGCCGCAGTTACGGCCCACAGGCTCCGTCTCGACATGCATCTCGCTGGGTTCCTCTATAGATTCCTAGGGTGAGTGCTCAAGCCCCCTCCGCAGTCGTCCTCGTCCGCGCCAAGCGGTTCACCCCCAACCCCGCCACCGCAGCCGACAACACCTTCCAGGCCGACGTGCCGGAGGGCCAGACCCACCACGCCACCGCAGCGAAAGCGCTCGCGGAGATGGACGCAGTGGCCGAAGCACTGCGTGGGGCGGGCGTCCGTGTGCACGTGTTCGAGGACGAGGACCACACCCGACCCGACAGCGTCTTTCCCAACAACTGGCTCTCCACGCATGCCGGCGGGACCGTCGCGGTCTATCCGATGTATGCCTCCAACCGTCGCCACGAACGTCGCGCCGACGTGCTCGAGATGCTCAAGTCGGAATATCGCGTGCAGACGATCGTGGACTACTCCGGACTCGAGCCCGACGGCATCTTCCTCGAGGGCACCGGTGCGATGGTGCTCGATCACGTCTCGCGAGTCGCCTATGCGGCCCGCAGCCACCGTGCCGACACCCACGTCCTCGAGCGCTTCTGCACCGACTTCGGCTATGAGCCGATGGTCTTCGACGCGGTCGACTCCGGCGGGGTGCCGGTCTACCACACCAACGTGATCGCCTGTGTCGGCACGGATGTGGCGATGATCGCGCTCTGCATGATCCCCGACGAGGCCCGCCGTGAGCAGGTCCGTGAGCGGCTCTCGGTCAACGGTCGGAGGGCCATCGAGCTCACTGAGGAGCAGGTCCGTGAGTTCGCCGGCAACGCGGTCGAGCTCTGCGGTCGTACGCCGCAGGGGAAGCGCCGCTACATCATGGCGATGTCGGAACGGGCTCGACGGAGCCTCCGCCCGGACCAGATCGCGGCGATCGAGGAGTCCTGCGAGATCGTCGCTGTCAACATCCCGACCATCGAGCTGGCCGGCGGATCAGTGCGTTGCATGATCGCCGGCGTGCACCTGGACCGGCGCCCGGTCGATGGGCCCCGCGAGCTCTCCGATGCCGTCGAGGCAATCAACGAGGACCACCCGGTGACTCCCGACGGGCGATTCGTGGCGCTGGCTGATTGAGCGGGGCCGGGCGAACCCGGTCGACCGAGCAGCCCTTCGGCGACAAGTGATCCCCGTTCGTAACCCTTTGATTTCCCCAAAAGTGGGGGACCTGTCGTGCCCTGCACGCATGGTTGTCCGATTGGGGCTGGTCTGGTTGCAGGCCCGTGGACCGGGCGTCGGTGACACGACGCAGAACCAGCAAGGAAAGCCCGTGAAGATTCGGTCAACGATCAATTGCCGCAGGAGCCTGGCCGCGGCCGCGGCGAGTGTGCTGCTCCTTGTCCTGCTGCCAGCAAGCACGTTGGCCGACGCACGCCCTGCCTCGGTGCCTGCGGCCCTCCACGGTGAGATGCAGGTGGCGTGGCCCAATCCGCTGCCCGCCGTTGTGGTCGGCGACCAGACCGGGTCCCGAGTCGTCGTCCATGCGTTCAGCGCCACAGGCACAGAGATCCCCGCCCGGGCACGTGCTGCCTATCAGCGCGCGACACTGGTGATGGCGGATGCAAGCTCGACCTGCCGAATGAGTTGGCCGTTGCTGGCCGCTGTCGGCCGGGTTGAGTCCGACCATGGACGCCACGGCGAGAGCCGGTTCGACGCCGAGGGTGTAGCGAGTCCGGGTGTCTATGGCGGCGTCTTGGACGGCTCAGGGGGCACCCGCAGGATCGCCGACACCGACGCCGGTGCGCTCGATGACGACACGAGGTTCGACCGCGCGGTCGGCCCGATGCAGCTTCTGCCGGGCACATGGTCGGTGGTCGCGGTGGACGGTGACGGTGACGGCCAGCGCAACCCCCAGGACATCGACGATGCGGCTCTCGCGGCCGCTGTCTACTTGTGCCGTTCCGGGGACGACCTGTCCACTGCCGAGGGACAGCGCGCTGCACTGCTGCGCTACAACCGCTCCTCGAGCTATGCCGAAGCGGTGATGCAGGTGATGCGCAGCTATGCCACCGAGGGCTCCGGAACCACCCTGCGTACGTCGTCGCCCGAGGTCGACGCGAACCTCGCCGCTGGTCCCACCGCGGTTGTGCCGGCCAGGACTGCGCTCTCACCTGCCCCAGAACGCGGTCGGGTGCGCCAGGCGGGCATGGCCGAAATGGCCGAGATGGTCGAGCCTGCGCCGTGGATCCCGGCGAACGCAGATGGGGGGCACGTCGGCGATCATGCCGCCACCTTCCGCGCACCGTTCTTCGGTCCCTCGGAGAGCAACGATCCGGTCCGGCCGGACCAGGACGAGGTGCCCTCGGGGGCGACGGAGATCGACGAGTCGCAGCCTCTGGCGCCCGCGGACGGAGATCCGGGCGAGCAGCACGTGGGCGACTCCTCGGTCGAGCCGCACGCGGGCGACTCGTCGGTCGAGCCGCTCCCCAGTGGGGTCGAGGATCCGGCCCCGGGTCAGGCGGGCGAGCAGACGGGCAACCAGTCCGAGACCAGCGATCTGGCGCCGGAGCAACCGAAGCCGAAGCCGGAGCCGGTCGAGGAAGTCGAGGCCTCACTGCGCGAACTGGGCATCGACCCCGCGGCCGCGCGACAGCTGATCGCCGATCCCAGCACGATGGAGCTGGCACTGCGGACCTGTCTCGGCCACGACCCGGATGTCCCGCAGGACGCAACCGATGCCGGACAGCTCGACGTACTCCGCCGCCTCATTGCCTGCTCGTCCTGAGGTGAATCCAGCAGGAACGAGCCCACGGTTCCGACCGCTGATGCGGTCGAGCCCTGGGTGTTCTGGGACCTCCAATCCTTCGTTCCACGCTGACCCGTTCCGTTCGCGGGAGGGTGTGCCGGGGAGGAGTGGGTACCGCTCAGGTGAGAGATCGAGCGTGACTGCTCGACCGTGACCGCACCACCATTTGGGAGGACATGATGGGTGAACCCGATGTGACCCACGTTGAACCGAGCACCACGCAACTGCTGCAGCGGCTCTCCGAGGACACCCGCAGGCTGGTCAGGGACGAGCTCCAGTTGGCGCAGGTCGAGATGAAGACGAAGGCGAAGCACACGGGCATCGGTGCCGGTCTCTTCGGTGGCGCGGGCATCTTCGCGCTGTTCGGTCTCGGCACCCTGATCGCGACCGCGATCCTCGCGCTGGCCCTCGTCCTCGACGCCTGGCTGGCTGCGTTGATCGTTGCCGTGGTCCTCTTCCTCATCGCGGGCCTCGCCGGCCTGTTCGGCAAGAAGCAGATCGATGAGGGCGTGCCGCCGGTGCCGGAGCGCACGGTCGAGAACGTGAAGAAGGACGTCGAGCAAGTGAAGGGAGCCGGACATGGCCACGCCTGAGCACAAGTTGGACCAGGCCGGGTTGCAGAGGGACATCGAAGACACCCGGGAACGACTGGGCGACACCCTCGATCAACTCAGCGACAAGTTCAATGCCAAGAAGCAGGCACGCGCGCACGCGTCGACCCTTGCCGTCACCGGCTCGGTGATCGTGGTGCTGACCGCGCTGGTCGTGTGGCGGCGCCGCCGGAGTCGGTGAGGGCCGATGCCTCCCGCCCATCGCCCTGCAATAGACGTTGCCGGGCAGCCCCCGTGTGCGGGCAGATGCTCAGGTGCTGCGCTGCTGCAAGGTGATGACGGGGTCCAAGCGGGTGCCCTCTCGGGTCGCGAGATCGACCATCACTGCGGTGTCGGCCGGCACTCTCGTCCAGCCCGGCTGGTCGAGGCCGCTCGAGACGACTTCGATGCTGTCGGCGCCCACCCGATAGTCCATCGCGAAATATTCCGTCATGTGCCGCGCCGGGATCTCGTCCTCGTCGTCGAACATCGCCCGCAGGGCACGCAGCGGGGAGAGTGCTCGCGAGTTGATGTGGATCGCGAACATGCTCTCGGGGGTGAGCATGAGGGCGTTGAGGCTGGACTCGGGGAACTTCTTGATCAGCGTGGCCAAGGCCTGGCTGACCCCTTCGGCCTCGTCGCCGTGCTCCTCGATGCTCTGTCGCACGAAGCGGAAGTAGCGCTCGCTGTCGGTGTCACCCACGAGTGCCGCACGGCTTGCCGGCGACAAAAGTTCCTCGAGCTCACTGATGGGGGAGACGTGGCCGTTGTGGGCGAACGCGAAGTCGTCGTCGAAGAACGGGTGGGTGTTCTCCGGACGGACATCGAGGCCACCGGTCGCCCAACGCAGGTGGACCATGC
>DATCYH010000732.1:0-1876 GCA_036570405.1 Nocardioides sp. | reverse complement strand
GATCGCGGCGGTGACGCCGTAGGGCGCGACGATCTGCTCGACCGATTCGCGGACCAGGTCCTCGGCCACGGCCCAGGCGCCTGCGTCGAGCATCCGCACCGTCCCGGCCACGTGGCCGGTCGCGGGGATCACGTTGTGGGTGGCGCCGGCGCGGATCATCCCCCACACCACGCTGACCCCGGCCCGGGGGTCGAGGCGCCGCGACAGGATCGCCGGCAGCTCGGTGACCAGCTTGCCGAGTGCGAAGGTGAGGTCCTCGGTCAGATGCGGGCGGGAGGTGTGCCCGCCCTTGCCGATCAGGTGCACGTCGAGGGAGTCGGCCGCGCCGGTCAGGGCACCGTCGCGGACGCCGATCTCGCCGACGTCGAGGGTGGGGTCGCAGTGCAGGCAGAAGATGTGGCTCACGCCGTTCAGCGCACCCTGGGCGACCAGCTCGAGGGCGCCTCCGGGCATCACCTCCTCGGCGGGTTGGAAGAGCAGGCGGACCCGGCCGGGCAGCAGCCCTTGGGCGTGCAGCTCAGCGAGCGCCAGCCCGGCGCCGAGCAGGGCCGCGGTGTGCACGTCATGGCCGCAGGCGTGCGCGACTCCGGGGACCGTGGAGCGCCACGGGTCCTCGGTGCGGTCCTCGACCGGGAGCGCATCCAGGTCGCCGCGCAGGGCAATGCACGGTCCGGCGTCCCCCACCTCAGCCAGCAGGCCCGAACGCGGGAGGCGCCGTACCCGAAGCCCTGCCTGCTCGAGGCGGCTCGCGATCATCTCGGTGGTGCGCGCCTCGGTCCAGGAGAGCTCCGGGTGGGCGTGCAGGTCCCGCCGGACCTCGATCAGCTCGGGGGAGCACTTCTCGATGACGTTCGCGATCAGTTCACTGGCTTCCGACATGATCGGTCCAGCCTAGTGGTCGGCGCGGGCGAGCCCGCGGGCGTCCCGCCCCCAGCGGTTCTCAGGACTGGTCGTAGGCCGCAAGGATCCGGTCGGCCGCCTCCGGGGCGGCCATCTCACCGGCGAGGACCGACCTGCGGACCTCCTCGCGCACCGCGGCCACGCCGGGTGAGCGCTTGAGCCGCTCGGCCAGTTCGTCACGGACCAGCGCCCAGGTGAACTCAAGCTGCTGGTCGGCACGCTTGCGGGCGATGCCGTCGGGACCGAGGTTGTCGCGATGGCTGATGATCCGGTCCCACACGTCCTCGACGCCGGCACCGGTCAGGCCGGAGCAGGTGACGACCGGCGAGGCCCACTCGCCGCGCGCCTGGACCAGGCGCAGGGCTCCGGCCAGCTCGCGGGCAGCGACGCGCGCCTCGGGTTCCCCCGACGTGTGGCCGCCCTGGTCGTCGGCCTTGTTGACCGCGACCACATCGACGATCTCCAGGATGCCCTTCTTGATCCCCTGCAACTGGTCACCCGTGCGCGCCAGGGTCAGGAAGAGGAAGGAGTCAACCATGCCGGCCACGGTGACCTCGGACTGTCCCACGCCCACGGTCTCGACGAGCACGACGTCATAGCCCGCGGCCTCCAGGACCAGCATCGCCTGGGTGGTGGCCCGGGCGACACCGCCCAGGGTGCCTGCCGAGGGTGAGGGCCGGATGTAGGCACCCGGACTGGCCGAAAGCCTCGACATCCGGGTCTTGTCACCCAGGACGGACCCGCCGGTGCGGACCGAGGACGGGTCGACGGCGAGCACGCCGACCCGGTGGCCCGCGTCGACCAGCTGCATCCCGAGGGACTCGATGAAGGTGGACTTCCCGACCCCGGGCACCCCCGAGATCCCGACCCGGACCGCTCCCCCGGCATGCGGGGTGAGCCGGACCAGCAGCTCGCGGGCGGCCTGGCGGTGGTCGGGGCGCGAGGACTCGACCAAGGTGATCGAGCGCGACACCGC
>DATCYH010000731.1:0-2568 GCA_036570405.1 Nocardioides sp. | reverse complement strand
CCTCCTCGCGCGCGAGGGCTTCGTGACCCTGCACGTGGACTATCGCGGGCATGCGCAGTCTGACCCGTCCACACAGTTCGAACAGTCGTCGCGGCTCGGCTACACCGAGGACGTGATCAGCGCGGTGCACGCTCTGCGCGCATGGGACGGGCCGGTCGACGATGACCGGGTGGCGTTGCTCGGCCGCTCGATGGGCGGCGGGGTGGTCTACAACGCGCTGGCTGTCTCGCCGGGCCTGGTCGATGCGGCGGTCGTGTTCGCTCCGGTGAGCTCGGACATGGTCGACAACTTCGAGCGGTGGGGCCGACCGAACGCGCCATTGGCCCGGCGGATTATCGAGGAGTACGGCGAGCCGGCGGACGAGCCCGAGTTCTGGGCAGGGCTTTCTGCGCGCACCTACTTCGAGCGCGTCAGCGAGCCGGTCATGATCCACCACGGCACCGCCGACGACTCCTGCCCGATCGCCTGGAGCGAGGAGACCGTTGCTGCCCTCGAGGCCGAGGGGAAGGACGTGACCTACCACGTCTACCAGGACGAGCAGCACGCCTTCGGTCCGCAGTGGCCGCTCTCGATGGAACGCACCGTGGCGTTCCTGCGCAAGAACGTGGCCTGAACCGACCCGCGGGTCATCAGGGGAAGGCGGGTCACCAGGGGAAGAACGGAGGCATCTGTGAGGCCTTGCTGGTGAACTCCGGGTCGCGCTTCTCCAGGAACGAGGCGACGCCCTCCTTGCCGTCGGCGATGGAGGTGTAGAACATCGACAGCGAGTCGACCTGGTGTGCCACCAGGGGACTCGGCGCGGCGCTGTTGCGATAGATCATCTGCCGGGCGAGCGCGACGCCGACCGGCGAGCGGTTCACCGTGAACTTCCGGGCCAGTGCGTACGCCGCCTCGAGCAGCTCCTCGGGCGGGTGCACCGAACGCACGAGCCCACCCTCGAGGGCCTCGGCCGCACTCAGGATGTCCGCGGAGTAGATCCACTCCAGGGCCCGCGAGATCCCGACGATGCGGGGGAGGAACCAGGTGGAGGCGGCCTCGGGGGTGACCCCGATCTTGCCGAAGACGAAGCCGATGCGGGCCTTCTCGGAGGCGAGCCGGATGTCCATCGCGCAGGTCATCGTGGCGCCGATGCCGACCGCGGCACCGTTGATCGCGCCGATCACCGGCTTCTTGCAGTTGAAGATGGCCAGGGTGACCCGACCACCGGTGTCGCGGACCCCGGCGTGGATCTCCGGGGCGTCCATCCGCTGCTGCATGTCCTCGAGCGTGGGGGTCTGGGACTCGTCGAGCCCGAAGACGTTGCCCCCGGCGCTCAGGTCCATCCCCGCGCAGAAGGCCTTCCCGGCACCGGTGACCACGACCGCTCGGACGTCGTCGTCCTCACTGGCCCGGTTGAAGGCCGCCTCGAGCTCGTCGGCCATCTCGACAGTGAACGAGTTCATCGCCTCGGGCCGGTTCAAGGTGATGGTCGCGATGTTGTCCGCGTCCACGTCCCACGCGATCGTCTGATAGCTCATGACAGCAGGCTAGCGGGCCCTCGTTGGCACACTGCCCGGTCTCAGAGCGGGATGTTCCCGTGGTCGCCGCGGACGTCGGCGGCCCCGGCGATCGCACGGGCCAGCGCGCTCCGGGTGGAGTCGGGCTGGACGATCTCGTCGACCACGCCGATGTCTACAGCCTTCTCGACGCCGCCGGCGATCCGCTCGTGCTCGACGGCGAGCTCGGCCTCGACCTGGGGACGGATCTCGGGGGACAGGTCGACCAGCTTGCGACGGTGCAGGATCCGGATCGCGGCGACCGCGCCCATCACGGCAACCTCGGCGCCAGGCCAGGCGAAGACGCGGGTGGCACCCAGCGAGCGCGAGTTCATCGCGATGTAGGCGCCGCCATACGTCTTGCGGGTGACCAGCGTGACCCGGGGGACCACGGCCTCACCGAACGCGTGCAGCAACTTGGCGCCACGGCGTACGACGCCGTCCCACTCCTGGCCGACACCGGGCAGGTAGCCGGGGACGTCGACCACGACGACCAGCGGGACACCGAACGCGTCGCACATCCGCACGAAGCGAGACGCCTTCTCCGCTGACGCGGAGTCCAGGCAGCCGCCGAGGCGCAGCGGGTTGTTGGCCACGACTCCCACGGTCCGACCGCCCATCCGGCCCAGCGTGGTGACGATGTTGGGGGCCCACTTGGCGTGCAGCTCCTGGCCGGTGCTGGTGCCGTCCTGGTTGCGGTCGAGCAGCTCCTCGACCAACGGGTGCACGTCATAGGCGCGCTTCTTGGACTCCGGGAGGGCATCGGCCAAGTCGCGGTCCTCGACCGCGTCGACGTCGAGGGTGCCCTGGTTGCCGAGCAGCGAGGCGACCGAGCGTGCGCGCGATAGCGCCTCGGCCTCGCTCTGGGTGAGGATGTGGACGACGCCGGAACGGCGCCCGTGCGGCTCCGGCCCACCGAGGCGGAGCATGTCGACGTCCTCGCCGGTCACCGAGCGGACCACGTCCGGGCCGGTGACGAAGATGCGGCCCTCCGGGCCGAGGATCACGACGTCGGTCAGGGCCGGACCATAGG
>DATCYH010000730.1:0-3125 GCA_036570405.1 Nocardioides sp. | reverse complement strand
AGACCGAGACCATCCCCTCGCAGGCAAAGGGCTGGGTGGCCTTCGTCGGTAGTGGGCCGGGTGACCCCGACCTGCTGACCGTGCGTGCGGCCAGCCTCCTGCGTGAGGCCGACGTCGTCATCACCGAGCTCCCCGAGCACGAGCAGCTCGTCCGTGTGGTGCTCGGTCTTCCCGAGCCCCGCCTCGTCACCGACGAGGACGGCAACGAGGCTCTCGAGGAGGTCGGCGGCCCCGAGTTCGTCGATGGTGGCTTCGGCCAGGACGGACAGCCCTTGACGCACGCCAACCGCGCGAAGGTCGTCGTGAAGCAGGCCAGGCGCGGGCTGCGCGTCGTACGCCTGATGAACGGTGACCCGTTCTTCTTTGCCTCCGGTCCCGAGGAGGCGCAGGCCTGCACCAAGGCCGGCGTCGGCTTCGAGATCGTCCCCGGCGTCTCCTCGGCCACCGCGGTCGCGGCATACGCCGGTGTGCCGCTGACCACGAAGAACAACCGCGAGGTCTCCGTCGTCACCTGTGGCGACAAGGTCGACTGGAGCCGGTACGCCGACAACCGGACGCTGGTGCTCCTCTCCGCCGTCGGCTCGATCGGTGAGATCGCCAAGTCGCTGATCACCGAGGGCCGCGCCGCCAACACCCCGGTGGCGATGACCCAGTCCGGGACCAGCACCACCCAGGCCACGGTCACCTCGACGCTGGAACGGATTGCTGCCGACGCCCGCGCGGCGAAGATGGCGCCGCCGGCGATCACCGTGATCGGTGAGGTCGTCAACCTGCGCGAGACGCTGTCCTGGTTCGAGACCAAGCCGCTGTTCGGCTGGCGCGTCCTGGTGCCGCGCACCAAGGAGCAGGCCGGGTCGCTGACCCGGGGCCTGCGCAGCTTCGGTGCGGTCCCCGAGGAGGTGCCGACGATCTCGGTCGAGCCGCCGCGCAACCCGCAGCAGATGGACAAGGCCGTGCGCGGCCTGGTCGAGGGACGCTATGAGTGGATCGCGTTCACCTCGGTCAACGCGGTCAAGGCGGTCCGCGAGAAGTTCGAGGAGTACGGCCTCGACGCACGTGCCTTCTCCGGTCTCAAGATCGCTGCCGTCGGTGACAAGACCGCAGCCGCGATCGCGGCCTGGGGTCTGCGCGCCGACCTGGTCCCCTCTGGTGAGCAGTCGGCCGCGGGTCTGCTCGCGGACTGGCCGCCCTACGACGACGTACTCGACCCGATCAACCGGGTCTTCCTGCCCCGAGCAGACATCGCCACCGAGAACCTCGTGGCGGGCCTGATCGACCTGGGCTGGGAGTGCGACGACGTCACCGCCTATCGCACGGTGCGGGCCACTCCGCCGCCGGCGCCGACGCGGGATGCGATCAAGTCGGGCAAGTTCGACGCGGTCGTGTTCACCTCGTCCTCCACGGTGCGCAACCTGGTCGGCATCGCCGGCAAGCCGCACGCCTCGACGATCATCGCGGTGATCGGCCCGGCCACGGCGAAGACCGCCGAGGAGCACGGGCTGCGGGTCGACGTGATGGCGGCGAAGCCCGCGGTCGAGGAGCTCGTCGACGCGTTGGCCGACTTCGGCGCCACCCGCCGTGCCTCGCTGATCGAGGCCGGCCAGCCGGTGACCAAGCCCTCGGACCGCAAGCCGTCGGCGCGCCGCCGGGCAACCAGCAGCTGACCCTTCGCCACGACCGACCGGTCGCGAATCACGTCTGCGGGTGCCGCAGGCTGTGAATTCGCGACGGGTCGGCGAAGATGGAGACATGCAGATCCCCACAGTCCGTCCCCGTCGCCTCCGGGCGAGCCCGGCCGTCCGTGCGATGGTCAGCGAGACCTCGGTCCAGCCGCGACAGTTAGTCCTGCCGATGTTCGTGCGCGAGGGCATCACCGAGCCGGTTCCGATCGGTTCGATGCCCGGCGTGGTGCAGCACAGTCGCGACTCCCTGGTCGCGGCCGCCGTCGAGGCTGCTGAGCTGGGGCTGGGTGGCGTGATGCTCTTCGGCGTCCCCGAGCGCAAGGACGCCACGGGCTCCGGTGCGCTCGACCCGTCCGGCATCCTCAACGTGGCGATCCGCGACGTGGTCGCCGAGGTCGGCGACTCGATCACGGTGATGAGCGATCTGTGCCTCGACGAGTTCACCGACCACGGTCACTGCGGCGTCCTGGACGACCGCGGCCGGGTGGACAACGACGCGACGCTCGAGGCGTACGCCGAGATGGCCCGCGCGCATGCGGCAGCCGGCGTACACATGGTCGGACCCAGCGGGATGATGGACGGGCAGGTGGCCGTGATCCGGGAGGCGCTCGACGCTGCCGAGCACGACGACGTCTCGATCCTGGCCTATTCGGCGAAATATGCCTCTGCCTTCTACGGTCCGTTCCGTGAGGCCGTGGACTCCTCGCTCGAGGGTGACCGGCGTACCTACCAGCAGGACCCCGGCAACGCCGTCGAAGGCGTGCGCGAGGCGCTGCTGGACATCGCCCAAGGCGCCGACATGGTGATGGTGAAGCCGGCGATGGGCTTCCTCGACGTCGTACGCCGAGTGCGCGACGCGGTCGACGTGCCGGTCGCGGCCTACAACATCTCGGGGGAGTACTCGATGGTCGAGGCCGCCGCCGCCAACGGCTGGATCGACCGCGAGGCGGCGATCCTGGAGACGCTCACCTCGATCAGGCGCGCTGGTGCCGACGTGGTGCTGACCTACTGGGCAGCCGAGGCCGCTCGCCTGTTGCGGGCCTGACCGACGCTGAGTCGGCCGGACTTCCCGGGCAAGTCTGGTGCTTCCCGGGCAAGATCTCGCCCGGGAAGCACCAGAGTCACCCGGTACCCGGTGACTTTGCCCGGCCGGTTCCCGGTGAATTTTTCGGTGGCCGCACCCGGAGACGTAGAAGGGCCCGGACTCCGTGTGGAGTCCGGGCCCTTCTGCTCATGACTGGATCAGCGGGCGAGGCCGAGGGATCGCAGCACCTGGGTGATGATGCCGTCGGTGTTCTCCTGGCCAACGAGCATGCTCACGCACTTGCTGTACGTCGGGGTGCCCGGGATCGCGATCACGCACAGGGTGCGGGCGAGCGCGGTCGAGATCAGGTTGTCGACGGGCTTGATGACCTCTTCGACCACCGGGTCGAGGACCTCCTG
>DATCYH010000729.1:0-1683 GCA_036570405.1 Nocardioides sp. | reverse complement strand
CTCGCCGAAGATGGCATACCAGCCACCGGGGCGGTAGGAACGGATGGCGTTCTGGTTCAGCTCAGTCACGGGAGTGCTCCCAATTTCTCTTCCAGGCTCACAGGTTCGGTGCGCGCACCGACCTCGGCCGCGGTCTCGGTCAATCCCACCACATCGACCACGATCGCCGTGGCGTTGTCCTCGCCACCCGCGGCAACCGCAGCGCGGACCAGTTCCTCGGCGGCATCGCGTGGGTCCTTGGTGGACGAGAGGATCGACTCGATCGTCTCGTCATCGATCATGCCGCTCACGCCGTCCGAGCACAGCACGAGGCGCTCGGCGGAGGTCAACGGCAGGACGAAGAAGTCGGGGGCGCGCAGCACTGGCCCGCCCAGGGCACGGGTGATCACGTGCCGCTCGGGGTGGACGGCCGCGGCCTCGGAATCGATCTCGCCCTTGTCAACGAGCTCCTGGACGAGGGAGTGATCCACCGAGACCTGGTCGAGTCGTCCGTCGTGCAGCTTGTAGATCCGCGAGTCACCGAGGTTGACCAGGAGCCACTTGGCTCCCTCCTCGTCCTCGCAGAGCAGAGCGGCAGCGACGGTGGTGCCGGCATACCACTGCGCGTCGCCCTCGCCGCGGTTCTCGTTGCCGAAGTCCTGGATCCGGCGCTGTGACTCCGCCAGGGCCTCCACGACGACCTCGGGCGCGTTGGCACTGTCATAGCCCTCGTGCGCGAGGCGCCCGAACTCCTCGACGGCGATCGCACTGGCCACCTCGCCGCCGTGGTGGCCCCCCATCCCGTCGGCGACGACGAAGACCGGCGAGGAGGCGAAATAGGAGTCCTCGTTGTGCGAGCGGACCCGACCGGTGTCCGTGGCCGCACCGCAATCCAGGTGAACCACGTCGATCTGCCTCCTCATAGTTCGGGCGCTCCGCACTGGTGCGCGCCGCCACAGTGCACACACGACACTAGTAGCGTGAAGAGGATGGTCGAAAACTTCCGGTCCCTCGCGGACCAACTACGCGCATGGCCCGAGGAGCGTCTCGTGCAGCTCCTGCACGCCCGCCCGGACCTGGCCACACCTGCTCCTCACGACTCATCACAACTTGCCTCCCGGGCAGCGACGAGGGCCTCGGTGCTGCGCGCCCTCGACCGATTGACCCAGGCCGAGCTCTCGACCCTTCATGCCCTCGTGGGTGGCGCTGAAACACCGGATTCCGATTCGATCGCCCTGGGCCGGTTGCTGGACCTCGCCTTGGTGTGGGAGTCGTCGAGCGGACCGCGGCTGCTGAGCGTCGTCGCAGAGCTGTTGGCGCCTGCTGCGGCCACCGACGAGCCCGCACCGATGCCCGAACTGGTCACCGGCGAGCGTGACGAGGCGATGGTCTCGCGGGCGGCCGCAGGGGCGGCGTTCGACGTCGTACGCCGGGTGGACCTGGTCCTGGACACCTGGGGCAACCACCCCCCGACGGTCCTGCGCACCGGCGGGCTGTCCGTGCGCGACCTGCGCGCCACCGCGACCCTGCTCCACGTCGACGAGCGCACTGCCGGGTTCCTGGTCGAGCTGGCCGCCTCGGCCGGGCTCCTGGCGACGGCCTCGCCCGGCGACCTGGGCGAGTCCTGGATGCCCACCGACGCCTATGACTCCTGGCACCGCGCCTCGGCGGCCCAGCGGTGGACGACGCTGTGCCGGGCCTGGC
>DATCYH010000728.1:0-5079 GCA_036570405.1 Nocardioides sp. | reverse complement strand
AGCAGTGCATGTTCGTACTCGACCGAGCCGTCGAACGTGGCTGCCTCATCGGCGAGCGCTGCGATGTAGGAGCGGGCTTCGGCCAGGGTGACCGCGTGGGCGAGAAGCATGAGGGTGTCCCTTCGTTGAAGATCAGGTGCGCGCAACGCCACCGTCCGCCCGGAGGACTGGGTGCGGGACGGGCTGCTTCGTTGGGTTGTGGACAACGGCTGGTTTTCCACAGCTCGCGCGATCGGGGTCAGGAGGCGTGGCGTTCGAGGTCGGCCTCGACCTGGCGTCGTGCAGTGACGTCTTCCATCACGAACTGCACGAAGTCGGCGTCCCGATCGGTGACCGAGGCTTCGCCAGTGGGAAGTGCTGCCGGTTCGCCGGGCCAGGTGGTCTGCCGGGTGGGTCGGTCGCGGTCCAGTCGAGTACCGCAGGCGGCGACCCAGTCCCGCAGTCGGTGCCTGGTTTCGGCGAAGTCTCGATGCCACGCCAACGGTGACGACGGTGAGGCGTCGGGGCTGTAGGAGTTCAGCCAGTGCAGATGCAGTGCGGATAGTTCCCAGACGAGTTCGTCGTGGCGGTGCCACATCGGCGGGACCTCGTTCGGCGCGAGCCCGTAGGTGCCGCGCAGCCAGTGCACCCACGCGTTCAGGTCGAGCCACTCGGCCTCGGCCTCATCGGCGGTCAGGGTGTTCCAGTTGATCGGCCCCAACGGCTCAGCCAACGACGCCGACTCGAATGAACCCGGCCACTCCGACGCGGTCTCGTCGGTGGCAGGGTCGTTCGCGTTGAAGTTCTGCCAGGTATCGAAGACCGGATGGCGCTCGGCATCGAGGACCGACGGATTCGCGCCAGACCGCTCGGGAGTCTCGTCGGTCATCGTCAGATCCCGACAGCGGTCGAGGACGGCACGACCGCGCGCTGAGCGTCCCGGCCGAGATCAGTGCGAGCCTCCCGTTCGACTGCGGGGCGTTCGACGCTGTACCGGGTGCGGGCGGTGTCATGTCCGATCCGGCGGGCCACGAACTCCTCGCGCTGGACGGTTTCGCCGTCGCGATCGAACTCGTACTCGTGGACGTAGCCCGATGCCACGAACTGGTCACCAGCATGGAACCGGGCGTAGGCACGCTCGGCGGCGGACTTGAACATCACCAGCTCGCAGAACTGAGGGTCGAGCTTGGTGAACGAACCGTCGGGTTCCTTGCGCCACTGCTCGACACCGGCCCGGGCGCGGAACCTGGCGACGTCGCTCTTGCCGTACGTCAACTCTGGTGCGGTGGCGATGAAGCCGTGCAGGCTCATCTGGGTGGGGATCGTCATCGTCGACTCCTGACCTCACGCGACGCCGTGGTCGGCGATCGCTCTCAAGAGCCAGGTGCGTACGGTGCTCCTGCCGCAACGAACACACGCACGGAGCATTCGAGTTCCGCTGCCTTCCGCCCACTTATACGCAGGGATCTGCCGGGATTCGAGCTCGCTCGCGGTGCCCGCCGTCGCAGGACAGAGGCGCTGATCCCCGCCGACGACGGCGCGGAACGCACAAGTCGGTCGGCCCCATGTGGTCGAATTCGACTCGACTCTCCATAACCAGCCCCGGGCCGCATCCGGACCAACCGAAGGAACAGTATGAAGATTCGGCGGATCGACATCGAGAACTTCCGCGGGGTACGCGAGCTTTCTTGGCGTCTGCCCGCCGATCAGACGTTCTGCGTGCTCATCGGCCCGGGTGACGGGACCAAATCAACCATCCTCACTGCGGTTGAACGCGCACTCAGCGACCGGTGGAACATCACCTTCGCCGACACTGACTTCCACCACGGGGACATCGAGAACCCGATCCGGATCCGGGTGGCGGTGAGCGACCTACCGGCCGACCTTCTCGCCATCGACGAGCTCGGGCTGCATCTGGCCGGCATCGACCAGGACGGGAATTGGTCTCACGACGCGGCGGACAGTGACGACAAGTGTGTCATCGTCGAGCTTGTCGTCGATGCAGACCTGGAGCCCCGGTGGACGGTGTTCCGGCCCGACGCAGAGGAGGGCGAGGAACAGCACTCAATGAAGACGCGGCACCGGGCCCGGTTCGGCGCGTTCCGGATCGACGAGCGCGTGGACGCGCACCTGCGGTGGTCACGGATGTCCGCGCTCGGGAAGCTCACCGAAAAGAAGAGCGATACGAAGAGGACGCTCACCGAGGCGAGTCGAGCGGCGAGCAAGGCCGCCTCCGAGGCGGTCCCGGACGACCTTCAGGCGCTCGCCGATGACGTAGCCGCAGCGGTGCGGGCGATCGGCAGCGCCGAGTTCGATGACCTGAAGCCGGGCCTGGACCTGTCACTGAACAGCGCGCAGGGCAACCTCGCCCTATTCGACGGGTCGGTCCCGCTGACTAACTTCGGGCTCGGTACCCGCCGGCTTGCCGGTGCTGCAGCGCAGCAGCTCGCGCACGAGGACGCCACCATCCTTCTCATCGACGAAGTTGAGTACGGCCTCGAGCCGCACCGTTTGGTGCACCTGCTGCGCCACCTGCAACGGAAGGACACGTTCGCGCAGGTGTTCGTCACGACCCACTCACCGACCGCGCTGCAGCATTTGGACCCGAACGACCTGATGATGGTTCGTTCGGCCGGCGGGAAAACCGAAGTTCGGTCCTTAGGCGCCCCAGACACGCTGAAGCCGGTCCTCAAGGCGAGTCCAGAGGCGTTCCTCGCACGCAGGGTTGTGCTGTGCGAGGGCAAGACCGAGTACGGCCTGGTGCTCGCGCTCATCAACCGATGGAACGACGAACAGGAGCAGGACGGCGCCCTTCCCGCCGCTGCCATCGGAGTCGTCGGCGTCGAAGGGCGTGGCGGAACCGGCACGATCGGGTGGGCTCACGAGCTTCTCGCTGTCGGATACGACGTGGTCCTAGTCCTCGACAGCGATGACACCCGCACAAACGCTCTGATTCCTGCCGTCGTCGAGGTCGGCGGGAAGGTTGTCCAGTGGACCGGTAACGCCTGCACCGAGCAGGCGCTGTGCGACCAGCTTGAGGTCGACGGGTTGACCGCCTTCATAGCGGCAGCTGTCGAGGCGGCCGACGATCCCAAGGGAGCGCAGACCTCGTTCGCGGACCAACTCCAGTCCCGCGGAGCGCCGAAGACGGTGGAGCCACTGCGTGTCGAGTCGTGGCTCCAAGCCGGCCGGTCCCTGGCGGAGGCCAGGGGCGTGGTTGGCGAGACCGCTAAGGCGACAGGATGGTTCAAGAACGTCGACCGTGGCAAGGTCCTGGCCGAGTTCGTGCTGGAGCGACCCGAGTTCCAGGAGGGGCCGGTCGCGACCACAGTCTCCAAACTGCGAGGTCAGGTGTTCCTGCGTCCTCAACCCAAACCGGCCATGGAGGCCACGTTGGACGTTGGGCCCAAGGGACAGGCGTGAGGGTGGACGTCAAGGTTTCTGATGTGGAGGCGGGCCTGGCGGCTGCGGCAGCCGCGTTCGCGGACGCGCTGCCGGCATCGGTGAAACTGCCGGCCGGTGCCGGCAAGACACATCTTCTTGCCGCGACCGTTCGGCACATCGTCGCGGACGGTGGCACGGTCTTGGTCCTGACCCACACAAACGCCGGCGTGCACGCCATCCAGGAGCGCCTCAAGAGGTTCGGTGTCACCTCCAGTGTCAGGGTCGCCACCCTGACTAGTTTCGCGTTTGTCCTCGTCCGCGCCTACCCGGTCCTCGGGCGGATGCGGGTGCCCGAGCTGCCCATCTGGTCGGACTCCTCGGCATACATCACCGCCGCGCACCGCGTCGCGACATCGAGCAACATCCGTGACGTACTCGCCGCGTCGTTCACTCACGTGCTCGTCGACGAGTACCAGGACTGCAGCGAAGACCAACATGCGCTCGTGTGCGCGCTTGCCGGCGCCATCCCGACTACCGGTGTCCTCGGCGACCCGATGCAAGCAATCTTCGGGTTCAAGGACACCACCCTGATCACATGGGATGCCGTCACGGACCGTTTCCCCGATCACCCCACTCACGTGAAACCGTGGCGATGGGTAGGGCACAACGAGGCACTCGGAGCATGGCTCCTCGACTTGCGAACCCAGCTCGTTGCTGGGCGGCAGATCACGTTCCATCAGCTCGACTCGGCCCTCGCTGTCACTTACCGCAGCTCGGCCGGAAACTTCCGGGCGGTTCCCGAGGTCGTGCTGAACGGGCGGTGGCCGGCCAGCGAGTCGGTCGTCGTGCTCACGGCGTGGAAGACGACGGTCCGCCCGATTGCTGGAAAGC
This sequence comes from Nocardioides sp., assembly GCA_036570405.1. Lineage (GTDB taxonomy): Bacteria > Actinomycetota > Actinomycetes > Propionibacteriales > Nocardioidaceae > Nocardioides. The sequence continues at coordinate 825 of DATCYH010000728.1, read as the reverse complement.
TGAACGGCCGGTTCACGGTCATGGAGGAGATTGCTGGGGACTTCATGCTCAAGGCTCTCACCGAGCTCGCCGGCCTCGATCCCGAGGGATACGCGGGGTGGCTGTACAAGCTCTCCAAGGAATGCACGTGCGGCCATACGAAACTGAACGATCCCGTGAAGAGCGGTCTCGCCAAGGGAAAGACCGTCGGGCACTTGGTCCGGCCGGGGCTCGAGCAGGCGCTTGCTGGCTTCGACGCCGTGGTGACAGAGCCGTCGTTCGCCAGCCTCGCCGACGCGATGAATACCATCATGAAGTCGCCCGCACTGCGCCTTCATTCACACGAGGCGTGGTTCGACATCCAGGCCGCGCTGGTCGGTGCCGTCGCCGCCGGAGACGACCCTTCGGCCCTGACCGAGGAACTTGCCCGTGCCCGGGACCGGCTCCGGCGCCAGGGCCGACGGGACCGCAGCCGTGTCGTGTCTAGGACGCTGCTGGTCAAGGGCCTGGAGTACGACCATGTCGTCATCGACAACATCGAGCGGACCACGGACGTGAACAACCTCTACGTGGCGCTCACCCGGGCTCGGAAGTCCATCACCGTCATCGGCGACACCCACACCATCACCGTAACTGCGACGTGATCGGTAGTGCGCTGACCCATGCCGCTGCCCGCTGCGGTCGGGCCCGCCTGGCGCACTGATCGGCCGCGTCAGCCCATCGCCGTCCGGAGTCATAGCCGCGAGTGACTCGGCCATGGTGGGGCCACTGGGCGCGTCGATCGAATCTGGCTGCCAGGGGTCCGCAATCGGCTGCCTTGCCGCACGTGGGTCACTTCTGCAGTTC
>DATCYH010000727.1:0-12056 GCA_036570405.1 Nocardioides sp. | reverse complement strand
GGGGTCGAGCCGTCCAGCATCGCCGCCTTGAAGGCTGCCGCCTTGGCCTCGGCGTCGGGGCGCGCGGCGCGGGCGGCAGCGGCGTTCTCCTGGCCCGAGATGGTGTTGTCCCGGGCGAGCTCCGCGGTGATCTGCTCCTCGTCGAAGCGGCCGGCGCGGGCCAGGGCCCCGATCAGCACCCAGCGCAGGTCCTGGTCGACGGCGAGTCCGTCGAAGGTGAGGGAACCGTCCAGCAGCGCCTCGAGGTCGTCCAGCGCCGACGCGTTGTGCGCGGCCGCGGCATAACTCCGGGCGAACGTCAGCTGGTGGTCGCTGGCCGGCTCGGCGGAGGCCAGGAGCGAGCGCAGTCCCTCCTCCCACTGGTCCGACAGTGCGGCTCGGTTGGCGGGGGCGGAGAGGCTGTTGACCGACTGGGCGGCGTACGTCGGGATCCGGCTCACGCCCCACGCGTCGGTCTCGGTGCCGATGTTGGCCAGCACCAGCCGCACGAAGTCGCTGGCAGCCATCTCGGCGTCGCGGGTCATGTCCCAGGCGGCGCCCCAGCACAGGGCGCGGGCCAGGGAGTCCTCGAGCGAAGCGAGGCCCTCGGTGACGGTGGCCAGCGACCGCTCGTCGAGACGGATCTTCGCATAGGCGAGGTCCTGGTCGTTGAGCAGCAACAGGTCGGGCTGGCGGCGGCCGACGGCCTCGGTGATGTCGGTGGACTCACCCTCGACATCGACCTCGAGGTAGTCCTCGCGGACCAGCTTGCCGTCCACCTTGTTGTAGAAGCCGATGCCCAGTCGGTGCCGGCGCAGCGTCGGCCAGTCCGGGTGCGCGGTCTGCTTGACCCGCAGGGAGGCGAAGGCGCCGTCGGCGTCGAGCTCGAAGGACGGGGCCAACGTGTTCACGCCGGCGGTCTGCAGCCACTCGGTGGCCCAGGTCTTCAGTTCGCGACCGGACGACTTCTCCAGTGCGGAGAGCAGGTCGGAGAACTCCGAGTTCCCGTAGGCGTGGTCCTTGAAGTATTGGCGGATGCCGGCCACGAAGGGCTCGAGGCCCACCCACGCCACCAGCTGCTTCAGCACCGAGGCGCCCTTGGCATAGGTGATCATGTCGAAGTTGACCTCGACGGCCTCGAGGTCGTGGTTGTCGGCGGCGATCGGGTGCGTGGACGGCAGCTGGTCCGCGCGGTAGCCGGTCTGCTTGCGGGCGTTGGCGAAACCGGTCCACGCATCGGTGAAGTCGGTGGCCTCGGCCTCGCACCAGTAGCAGGCCCACTCGGCGAACGACTCGTTGAGCCACAGGTCGTCCCACCACTTCATGGTGACCAGGTCGCCGAACCACATGTGCGCCATCTCGTGGGTGATCACCGAGGTGCGGAACTCATAGAACGAGCGCGGCTGGCGCGAGCGGGGGAGGTACTCGTCGCGCAGCGTCACGCAGCCGGCGTTCTCCATGGCACCCATGTTGTACTCGGGTACGTAGAGTTGGTCGTACTTCTCGAACGGGTAGGGGAAGTCGAACTGCTCCTCGAAGAACTCGAAGCTCTGCCGGGTCAACTTCACCAACTCGTCGCGGTCCAGGAACTCGACGAGCGACTGGCGGCAGTAGTGGCCCAGCGGGATGGTGCCGAACTTGCCCTCGTAGGTGTCGAATACGGCGTGGTACTCACCGGCGACGATGGCGGTGATGTAGGTCGACATCTTCTTGGTCTCGGGGAAGTTCCACACCGAGTTCCCGTTGCCGAGGTCCTCGGGCTGCGGAGTCGGTGCGTTCGAGACGACGACCCAGCTCGAGGGGGCGGTGACGTTGAAGGTGAAGACCGACTTGAGGTCGGGCTGCTCAAAGGTGGTGAAGACGCGACGCGCGTCGGGCACCTCGAACTGGGAGTAGAGGTAGACACGGTCGTCGACCGGGTCCACGAAGCGGTGCAGGCCCTCACCCGAGTGCGAGTAGGTGCAGTCCGCCTTCACGACGAGCTCGTTCTCGGCCGCAAGGCCGGACAGGGTGATCCGGCTGTCGGCGTACGCCGTGGCAGGGTCGAGGGCGGTGCCGTTCAGGGTGATCTCGTGAACGGTCGCGTCGACGAGGTCGGCAAAGGTCGTTGCCCCCGGATCGGTGCACGAGAACCTCAGGGTCGTCGTGGAGGCGAAGGTGTCGCCCGCATCGATGGGAGCAGAGAGGTCGAGGTCCACGGTGTAGGACTCGACACTGATCAGGGAGGCGCGGGTCTGCGCCTCGTCACGGGTGAGATTGGTTCCAGGCATGTGCCGCATCATGTCACTGGCGTCACACGTTGATCCAACCGTTACCGGGTGCCCCCCGAGGCCTGCCCGAAGACCGCCCGGAGCAAGTGCCGACACCTGCCGTTCACCACGACATGGTGGGATGCGCACATGCAGCTGCGTGAGGTCGCCCTCATCTTCCTGCGCCTGGGCACGTTCGCCTTCGGAGGCCCGGTGGCCCACACCGCGATGATGCGCGACGAGCTCGTCCGGCGCCGCGGATGGGTCACCGACGAGCGGTTCGTCGACCTGATGGGGGCCACCAACCTGATCCCCGGCCCCAACTCGACAGAACTGGCGATCCACCTGGGCCACGAGCGGGCGAAGTGGAAGGGGTTGGTCCTGGCCGGGGTCTGCTTCATCGTCCCCGCCGCGCTGATGGTGACGGGCCTGGCCTGGCTCCATGCCGAGAAGGGCGGGACCCCGCAGTTCGAGGCCGTCCTGCGCGGCGTCGTACCTGCGGTCATCGGAATCATCGCGCACGCGTTGGTGGGACTGTCCAGGACGGTGCTCAAGACCCCGTGGCTGATCGCCCTCGCAGTGGTCGCGCTCGCCGCATACTTCGTGGGGGTCAACGAGCTCATCGTGCTCTTCGGCGGCGCGGCGGTGGCCGGCCTGGCCCACGTCGTACGCCGTCGTCTGCACGATCCGGGCGACCGGGGCGCCTCCTTCCTGGTCGCGCCCCTCCTGGTCGGCACCGACACCGGCACCCTGGCAGAGCTGTTCATCACCATGCTGAAGATCGGGGCGGTGCTCTACGGCAGCGGCTACGTCCTGCTGGCCTTCCTCGAGGGCGACTTCGTGGACCGGCTCGGCTGGATCACCCAGGAACAGCTCCTGGACGCCGTCTCGATCGGCCAGGTGACGCCGGGCCCGGTGTTCACCACGGCGACCTTCGTCGGTTACCTGGTCGCCGGGTGGTGGGGTGCGTTTCTGGCCACCGTGGCGATCTTCCTGCCCTCGTTCGTCTTCGTCGGGCTGCTCACCAGGATCACCGACCGGATCCGCTCGGCACGGTGGAGTGCGGTGATGCTCGACGGTCTCAACGCGACCGCCCTTGCGCTGATGGCGGGGGTGACCTGGCAGCTCGGCCGCACGGCACTGGTGGACGTGGCGACGGTGGCGATTGCCGTCGCGTCGCTCGGCCTGCTGCTGACCACGAGGCTGAACAGCGCGTGGCTGATCGCAGGGGGAGCGGCTCTCGGGCTCCTGCTGCGGTGAGGAGTGCTTGACTGGCTTCATGACTGACTCCACCAAGACCACTGCCGACTTCTGGTTCGACCCGCTGTGCCCGTTCGCCTGGCTCACCTCGCGATGGGTCCTCGAGGTCGAGAAGGTGCGCGACATCGACGTGTCGTGGCACGTGATGAGCCTTGCCTACCTCAACCAGGACAAGGACATCCCCGACGACTACGGCGAGATGCTGAAGCCGGCCTGGGGACCGGTCCGGGTCTGCATCGCCGCCGAGCAGGCGCACGGCAACGAGGTGCTGCTGCCCCTCTACACCGCGATGGGCAACCAGATCCACCTCGCCAAGAAGGACCTCGATCGCGACATGGTCCTCAAGGCGCTCGAGGATGCCGGGCTGCCGGCGGAGCTGGCCGACGCCATGGAGTCGACCGAGTTCGACGAGACGTTGAAGGTCTCCCACCACTCCGGGATGGACCAGGTCGGCGAGGAGGTCGGAACTCCGGTGATCTCCATCGAGGGCACTGCCTTCTTCGGGCCGGTGATCACCAAGACGCCGCGTGGCGAGGAGGCCGGCAAGCTCTGGGATGCCGCGGTCGGGCTCGCGGCCTACCCCTATTTCTTCGAGCTGAAGCGGAGCCGGACCGCAGACCTGGACTTCACCTGAGCCTCATCGTGAGGCATGGTGGGTCGGGCCATGCCTGTTTCTCGGATGTCCCGCGCCCACCTGTCCGTGCTCACCCTGGCGACCAGCGTCCTCGTTGCTCCGCTGCTGGTCGGAGGGCTGCCCCAAGCCTCTGCTGAACGACCGCAGGTCGAGCTCAAGCGGGAGGCCGGCACCCCGTTGTCGTCGGCCGAGGTCAAGCTGCCCACCCGCCGCACGGTGACCACCGACCGGTTCACGATGGTTGCTGCGACGTGGGCAGGCGAGGACCCCGGCGTCGAGGTCAGGACCCACACCAAGGGTCGCTGGACCGGCTGGGTCGAGCTGGAGAGCCTGGCCGACGGGCCGTCCTCAGGTGAGGGCAGCGAGGCACCGGACGGGGCCTCTGACCTGATCTGGGTCGGGGACTCCAACCGGTTGCAGGTGCGCACCGAGCGCACCGCGGAGGACCTCGAGATGGTCCTGATCAACCCGGGAGTCGCGGCCGCTGACGACGATCCGGCACCCCAGACAATGACACCGACACCGGCACCGGCACCCGCACCCGAGAGCCCGGGCGTCGAGTCCCCGGAGACCACTGAGCAGACGCCGACCGTGACCGCGTCCGCGACGCGGAGGACGGTCCCGCGACCGACGATCTACACCCGCAAGCAGTGGGGCGCCGACGAGTCGTGGAAGAACGGCTCGCCGCGCTACACCGACATGATGAGGCAGGTCCACGTCCACCACACCGTGAACGCCAACGACTACAGGTCCTGGCAGACGGCAGGCATCCTGCGCGGCATCTATCGCTACCACACCAAGACGCTGGGCTGGTTCGACATCGGCTACAACTTCCTGATCGACCGGTTCGGCCGGATCTGGGAGGGCAGGTCCGGTGGGATCGGCAACCTGGTCCAGGGCGCGCACACGCTCGGGTTCAACCACAACAGTGTCGGCGTCGCCGTGATCGGCAACTACGAGACCCGCACCGTCTCCCGGACGGTCCTGCGCGCCCTGGCCGACATCTCGGCGTGGAAGTTCGACCGGGGCAATCGTTATCCGGTCGGCAAGATCTGGATGACATCGACCGGAAGCGACAAGTTCCCCAAGGGCAAGAGCGTCTACCTCTACAAGGTCGACGGCCACCGCGACACCAACGACACCTCGTGCCCGGGCCGCCATCTCTATGCCGAGCTCCCCAAGCTGCGGAACATGATCTACCACCGGATGTACAGCTGAGCAGGTTCAGCCGCCGGCCGCCCCTGGTTGTCGAGCACCTTGTGCGCCTTGTCCGCTGAGTGCAACAACGCCTCCCCCAGCAGCGGGTCCGAGGGCGGCGTGGGGTCGGTGAGCACGTGCACCTTGGTCTGCGACCAGCGGCCGGCGCTCGGCGAAGGGCCATCGCGGGAAACCGATGCGCGCGAGGACTCGGCGTACTCCTAGGATCAAGGCATGAGCCACATCCTGTCTGCCGTCGCCTGGCCCTACGCCAACGGTCCCCGCCACATCGGCCACGTTGCCGGTTTCGGCGTGCCCTCCGACGTCTTCAGCCGATACATGCGGATGTCCGGACACGACGTGCTCATGGTCTCCGGGACGGACGAGCACGGCACGCCGATCCTGATAGCAGCCGACGAGGCCGGCCTGACCCCGCAGCAGCTCGCCGACCAGAACCACCGGATGATCGCGGAGGACCTCACGGCCCTCGGCATCTCCTATGACCTCTACACCCGCACCACCACGCGCAACCACCATGCCGTGGTCCAGGAGATGTTCAAGGGTGTCCACGACAACGGCTACTTCGTCGAGCAGACGACGTACGGCGCCATCTCGCCGTCCACGGGCCGCACCCTGCCGGATCGTTACATCGAGGGCACCTGCCCGATCTGTGGCGCCGAGGGTGCGCGCGGTGACCAGTGCGACAACTGTGGCAACCAGCTCGACCCGCACGAGCTGAAGAACCCCCGTTCGAAGATCAACGGAGAGACCCCGGAGTTCATCGAGACCCAGCACTTCTTCCTCGACCTGCCGGCGCTGGCCGAGGCACTGGGCGAGTGGCTCGACGAGCGTGAGGCCTCGGGCACCTGGCGACCGAACGTGATCCGGTTCAGCCAGAACATCCTCAAGGAGATCAAGCCGCGGGCAATGACCCGCGACATCGACTGGGGCATCGCGATCCCGCTCGAGGGCTGGGTCGACAACCCGACCAAGAAGCTCTATGTCTGGTTCGACGCGGTGATCGGCTATCTCTCCGCGAGCATCGAGTGGGCCCGACGGACCGGGGACGCGGACGCCTGGCGCGCGTGGTGGAACGATCCGGCGGCGCTGTCCTACTACTTCATGGGCAAGGACAACATCACCTTCCACTCCCAGATCTGGCCGGCAGAGCTGCTCGCCTACTCCGGCAAGGGGGACAAGGCAGGCGACCCGGGGGACTACGGCGTGCTGAACCTGCCGACCGAGGTGGTCTCCAGCGAGTTCCTGACGATGGAGGGCAAGAAGTTCTCCTCCTCCAAGCGCGTGGTGATCTATGTGCGCGACCTGCTGAGCCGCTACCAGCCCGACGCGTTCCGCTACTTCGTCGCCTCGGCCGGTCCGGAGAACCAGGATTCCGACTTCACCTGGGCCGAGTTCGTACGGCGTACCAACGACGAGCTCGTGGCCGGTTGGGGCAACCTGGTCAACCGCACCGCGACCCTGATCAACAAGAACTTCGGTGAGATCCCGCAGGCCGCGGAGCTGGCGTCGGAGGACATCGTCCTGCTCGAGCGGGTGGAAAAGACCTTCGACGTCGTCGGGGACCTGATCGGCGCGCACCGGCAGAAGCAGGCGATCGGCGAGGCGATGCGAGCCGTGGCCGACGTCAACAAGTACATCACCGACACCGCGCCCTGGACCCTCAAGGGTGACGAGCAGCGCGAGCGGCTGGGCACGGTCCTGCACGTGCTGGCCCAGTGCGTCACGGACCTGAACCTGGTCCTCTCGCCGTTCCTGCCGTTCTCGGCCAACGCCGTCGACGTGGTCTACGGCGGTGCCGGGGACGTGCAGCCGATGCCAGAGATCCGCGAGGCCGATGACCTCGACGGTGGCGCGGGCTATCCGATCATCACCGGTGACTACACCACCGCCCGCAGCTGGGCGCGTCATCCGGTCGAGGTGGGCACGCCGATCGCCAAGCCGAGCCCGGTCTTCGTCAAACTCGACACCGCCGTCGTGGACGAGGAACTGGCCCGTCTGACCGACTGATCAGCTGATTGGACACGCTGCTCGCCGGGGCCTCGCCTCAGCGAGCCAGCTGGTCCTCGATGTAGCCGGGCCGGGAGCAGTAGAGGCCGAGCAGCAGCTGGGGCACGGCCAGCACCAGGAGCAGCCCCAGCGGCAGTGTCCAGCCGCCGGTCGCGTCGTACGTCGCACCCACCACGAACGGTCCGATGGCGGCGATCAGGTAGCCCGCCGACTGCGTCCAGCCGGACAGTGCCGCGGTGCCCTGGGCGGTGCGCGCGCGCATCGGGATCAGGCTGAGGATCAGTGGGAACGTGCAGGCCCCGATGCCGATCAGGACGGCCCACAGGATCGCGGCGGAGTAGGGCGCCACCATCAGCCCGATGTAGCCCACCGGGTAGCACGCCATCACCGCCAGCAGCACCACGCGCTGGTCCTCGCGAGCCGCCGCAGCCCGCGGGATCCACAGCGACAGCGGGATGCTCACCCCCGCCACCAGGCCCACCAGCGCGCCGGCCTGGGCGGGCGAATAGCCACTGTCACGCCACAACTGCGCGAACCACCCGAAGATCGTGTAGGCCGCCGTCGACTGGAGACCGAAGAACACGGCCATCGCCATGCCCAGCGGAGTGCGGGCGACGGCGCCGAGCCGGATCGTGCTCCCGGAGGGGCCGACGTGCCGGTCGTGGGCAGCCATCAACAGCCACGGCAACGCGGAGAGCAGGGCCAGTGCGGCCCACACGCCGAGGCCGACACGCCACCCACCGAACTGCTCGGCGACGGGGACGGTCAACAGCAACGAGCAGGTCAGCCCGATCGCCATCGCGGTCGTGTAGAGCGCGGTCACCGTACCGACCCGGTCCGGGAAGTGCAGCTTGACCAGGGAGGGGAGCAGCACGTTGGCGGTGGCCATCCCCGCCAGCGCCACCGCGGAGAGAACGAGGAACGGACCGGGGGAGTCGACCATGGAGCGCAGAGCCAGACCCGCGGTCACGGCCAGCAACGAGGCCAGGATCGTGCGATGGATGCCGACCGTGCGCGAGAGCCACGGCGCGACCGCACCGACGAGGGCGAAGAGGACCACCGGCAGGGAGGTGAGGACACCGGCCACGGTGGTCGACATCTCCAGGCCGTCGCGGACCTCGGCCAGGACCGGGCCCACCGACACCGCGGCAGGACGCATGTTGAGGGCCAGCACGACCAGGGCGAGGAGGGCGAGCCGTCGACCTGCGGGGGAGGGGGACTGCTCGGTCACGTCCCCGAGAGTAGGCATCCTGGCGGGATCGACGTGAATCGACTCCCACGAGGGAGTTTGCGCACTCCGCCGCGTGGAAGGCTTGGGACCATGTCAGCCCCGATGCACGTCCCCCAGTTCTTCGTCCGTCAGAAGATCACCATGATGACCAACCGCTACGACGTGATCGCCGCGAACCCTGACGGGTCCGAGGGGCAGCTGATGGCCTTCGCCGAGCAGAAGAAGTTCGCATTCAAGGAGCAGGTCACCTTCTTCGCCGACGCCACCAGGACCCGTCCGGTATTCGGGTTCAAGGCCCGCAGGAAGATCGACCTCAACGCCGGCTATGACGTCACCGACGAGAGCGGGCAGCCGATCGGCTTCTTCCGCAAGGACTTCGGCGCCAGCCTGATGCGCTCGACCTTCCACATGGAGGGACCGGGATTCTCCGCCACCGGCCAGGAGCGCAGCCAGCTCGTCGCCGTGCTCCGCCGCTTCACCGACGTGCCCTTCCTGCGCTTCCACTTCGACTTCACCGACCCTGCCGGCAACATCGTGATGTCGAGTGAGCGCCAGGGATCGCTGCGCGACAAGTACACCGTCACCGTTCCCGACCAGCGGGTCGACTTCCGGGTGGCTGCCGCAATGGCCGTCGGTCTTGACGCCCTGATGGCTCGCTGACGCAGCTAATCTGTGCTGCGTGCTCTTTCCCCAGGCGATCCAGGCCCTGCAGGCGGCGGCCGGCGAGCTGTCGGTCACTGATCCGTCCCACGACATCGCTGCCGCGCGGGCCCGGGCCCGCGCCGTGGCCCTACGCGCCCCACGCGAGGAGGTGGCCGACGTCGTCGACCTCGATGCGGGAGGGGTGCCGGCCCGGCTCTACCGACCCCGCGAGGCCGACCCCGGCCTGATCATCCACTTCCACGGTGGCGGGTTCGTGTTCCACGACGTCGACGTGCACGACGCGGTGTGCCGCGCCTTCGCCAACCGGGCCCAGACGGCGGTGCTCAGTGTCGACTATCGACGTCCGCCTGAGGACAAGTTCCCGGCGGCGGTCCAGGACATCGACGCGGTGATGTCCTGGCTGGAGGACAGCGACCTGGCGGGTCCGACGTACGTGCACGGCGACAGTGCCGGCGGAAACCTGGCGCTGGTGGCCGCGCTGCGGCACCCGGGCCGGTTCCGAGCGGTGGTGCTGATCTATCCGTTCCTCGACCCGACCGGTGGGTTCCCGAGCCACGACGAGCCCGGCCAGGGCTTCGAACGGGCCGAGGCCGAGTGGTACTGGCAGCACTATGCGGCCACCCCCGACGACTTGGTCGACCCCGACCTCGCGCCGCTGCTCTCCGACCGGCTGGGGACGCTTCCGCCGACGTTGGTGGTCACCGCGGAGCACGACCCGTTGCGCGACGAGGGCGAGCACCTCGCCCACCGGCTGGCCGAGGCCGGTGTCAGCGTCGTGGCCACCCGTTACCTCGGTCAGGTGCACGGCTTCTGGCGGCACCCGGACACCTTCGACGCCGCAGAGCCGTTGCTGTGGCAGGTGGCCGGCTATCTGCGCAGCCAGCGACCCTGACAAGATCTACCCATGCGCGTTCACCTCGGATCCGACCACGCCGGCCTCGAACTCAAGGACCACCTGATCAACTGGCTCGTCGAGCACGACTACGAGGTCGTCGACCACGGCCCGTTCGTCTACGACGCACTCGACGACTACCCGGTCTTCTGCCTGCGTGCCGCCGAGGGCGTGGCCGCCGATCAGGCCGAGGGCCTCGACAGCCTCGGCGTGGTGATCGGCGGTTCCGGCAACGGGGAGCAGATCGCGGCCAACAAGGTCACCGGTGTCCGCTCGGCGCTGGCATGGTCGGAGGAGACTGCGGTCCTGGCTCGCGAGCACAACAACGCCAACGTCCTCTCCGTCGGGGGCCGGATGCACACGCTGGAGGAGATGACCCGGTTCGTCGAGGTCTTCCTGTCGACCCCGTTCCCCGGCGACGAGCGCCACGTGCGCCGCATCGACCAGCTGTCGACCTACGACACGACCGGCGAGCTACCGCCGCTGCCCGAGTCCGCGCTCCGGGGCGCCGTACCGGCCGACGAGACGGATGCCTGAGGGACACACTCTCCGCAAGCTGGCCAACGACCTCGGTTCGGCGTTCGCCGGCAGGAGGGTGCGGGTGCAGAGCCCGACGGGTCGCTTCGCAGCCGACGCCGCTTCCATCGACGCCACGGTGCTCGTAGACGCCGACTCCGCCGGCAAGCACCTCTTCCTCGAGTTCGAGGGGGATCGGTTCATCCACGTCCACCTCGGGTTGATCGGTAAGTTCGACGTCACCGAGAGCGTCGAGGAGGTCCCGTTGCCGGTGGGACAGGTGCGCCTGCGCCTCGTCGCAGCAGCCGACGGCCGACCCACGTCGTACGCCGACCTGCGCGGCGCCACGCGTTGCGACCTGGTCGGTGGCACCCGACGTGCGGAGGTCATCGCCGCGTTGGGCCCGGACCCGCTCCGTGTTGACGCCGACCCGGGCCGGGCGTGGCAGCGGATCAGCCGGAGCCAGCGCCCGATCGGCGAGCTGCTGATGGACCAGACGGTGATCGCCGGAGTGGGCAACGTCTATCGCGCCGAGGTCCTCTTCCGGCACCGGATGCACCCGCTGCGACCCGGCAAGACCCTGCGCCGCAGCCAGTTCGACGCGATCTGGGCAGACCTGGTGACGCTGATGGCCGAGGGAGTGATCAGCGGTCGCATCGACACCGTCCGTCCGGATCACACGCCCGAGGCGATGGGACGCGAGCCGCGCAAGGACGACCACGGCGGTGAGGTCTATGTCTATCGACGGACCGGCCAGCCGTGCCTGGTGTGCGGGACCGGGGTGCGCACCGAGGCGCTCGCGGGACGCAATTCCTTCTGGTGTCCGCGTTGTCAACCCACCTTCCGCTCCCGAGCCCTAAAGTAGGCGCGTCGGCATGTTCAATCGAGACGAGGGGGCGCGGTGACGCGATCGCGGCCCACTCTGAGACGCCGGGTGCGCCGCACCTATCAGCACTGGCGGCGACGGGCAGTGGCCACTGAGAACCTGGCGCTGATCGCACTCTCCGTGCTGACTGCGGGCTTGTGCCTGCTCTTCGCGCTCTGGCCCGACTTCTGGCCGCTCACCATCGTCGTGCTGCCGTTGGTCCTGGGCAGTGTCTTCCTCGGACCGCGACAGCTGCCGTGGTTCGTGATCTTCGTGCTCGCGGTGCTCGCCTTCGCCGTCACCCAGCAGAGCGTCACGCCCCGCGTCGTCGTGGGTGTCCTGGTGCTCTTCATGCTGGGTTTCCTGATCCTGGTCACCTCCTTCCGGCGCTCCCGGCTCGGTGTCGCCGGTGCACAGGGGGAGTCGATGCTGGTCGACCTGCGCGACCGGATCCTGCGCCAGGGCACCCTGCCCGAGCTGCCGTCCGAGTGGTACGCCGAGTCGGCGCTGCGTTCGGCCGGTGGCACCCCGTTCGCCGGTGA
>DATCYH010000726.1:0-2391 GCA_036570405.1 Nocardioides sp. | reverse complement strand
GGTCCAGCGGCTGGCCGTCGAGGACGACGCCCAGCGACTCGGCCGCGATGGTGGCGAACGACTCGTTCACGCCAGCCGCCGTCAGGGAGAAACCGTCGCGGAGCAGGGCCGCGAACCAGGTCCTCGCCACGTGGGCCGGTGCTCCGACGTCGTCGAACCGCTGGCCCATCGGGGACATGTCCGACAGTGTCTCGTTGACGTCGAAGATCAACAGCGCCGGCCGCCGGGGCCCGTCGGGGCTCACCGGGTGATCCGCACTGGGCAGTTCTTGGTCAGCGCGCGCGTTCGCCATGTCCTCACGGTAGCCGCCGAGTCCCGGGCGGCGCCGTGGTCGCGACGTACCCTTTCTAGACGGTTGCCCAGCCCGTCGCACCGCGAGAGGGAGACGCAATGAGAGTCCAAGCGACCTTCAACGGTGTCGTGATCGCCGCGAGCGACCAGACGGAGATGGTGGAGGGCAATCGCGTTCTACCCGCAGGTGCAGGTGCGGGAGGCTCCAGCCGCTGACTGATCCCCACGGATCCCGTCAGAGGGTCGCGATCAACGCGCGGCACGCCTCTTCACACCGACGGCACGCCTCGGCGCAGATCTTGCAGTGCTCGTGCATCTCCGCATGCTGCGCGCACTCGTCTCCGCATGCCTTGCACACGGTCGCGCATGCCTCGAGGAACGCTCGGGTGAGGCCCGCGTCGTACCCGGTCCGCCGTGAGAGCGCGTTGCCCGTGGCAACGCACAGGTCCGCGCAGTCGAGGTCGGTCCGGATGCAGGTGGTCAGATCGGCGACCATGTCCTCGCTCAGGCAGGCGTCGGCGCAGGCCGTGCACACCTGCGCGCACTCGAAACAAGCGGCGATGCAGTCCGCGAGCTTGTCCTTGTCGATCCCGCCCAGGCCCTTGGGGTGGGCCTCGAGCATTTGGGTGTGCACCACTCAGTCCTCCGTCCCGCGACGCCGCGGCACCAGGAGGGCGTCTCGAGAACGACGTCGCCTGATCGATGCGGTACCCAGCGATTCGAAAACAGTGCGGGTCGCGTGGGCGTGCATCTAGGCGCTCGCCGCGCGTGATCCGTCCCTTGACCTGCGCGACATGCTGGACCGATGGATGCCAGCACTCCAGCCCGGCGCGGGGAACGACCCGCCGAAGAACTTGCTCGAAAGCTCGACCGTCCGATGGGGGCTCTCGGCCTCGTCTTCGTGGTCGTCCTGACCGGCCAGCTCCTTGCCACCAACCCGCAGTGGTCACGTGTCTTCACAGTCATCGGTTGGATCTTCTGGGCGGCCTTCGCGGGCGAGTTCGCGCTACGCGCCTACGTCGCCAAGGACCAGCGTCGGTTCTGGCGCCGCAACTGGTGGCAGCTGATCTTCCTCGCCATACCGTTCCTACGTCTCTTGCGTGGCCTCGCACTGCTTCGCTCGGCGCGAGTCGCCGGCGTGGTGTCGGCGACTGTCCGAGGCTCCCGATCTGCGGGTCGACTGCTGACCGGACGCATCGGCTGGCTTGCCACGTTCACCACCGTCGTCATCGTCGGAGCCAGCCAGTTCCTCTTTGCAGCCGGGACCTACTCCGAATACGGCACGGCGCTGCACGATGCAGCCTTGGCCACCATCACCGGCGAACCCCTTGGCGCCGACGGCGCCGTTGCGCGATGGACCGAAGTGGTCCTGGCCATCTATTCGGTCGCAATCTTCGCCACTCTCGCCGGATCACTGGGCGCTTTCTTCCTTCGACCGGACAGAGAACCGAGGACAGCACCGAACCCGACGTCGTGAGCTGGCCGTCAGGATAAGCTCTCCGCACGCCCCAACAACAGCGCCCGTTCCCGCTCGTTCCGCGTCAGTGCCGCCGCCTCGCGGAACGCAACCGCGGCCTCACTCCCCCGCCCCGCCCGCGCCAACAGGTCCCCGCGCACACTGGGCAATAGGTGCGTCCCGGCGAGCGCACCCTCCGGCAGGGCATCGAGGACAGCGAGCCCCGCGGCCGCGCCGTACGCGCGTCCGTGAGCGACGGCGCGGTTGACCTCCACGACGGGACCCGGTGCGGCCTGGGCTAGCACGTCGTACATCCGTGCGATGCCGCGCCAATCCGTCTCCTGTGCGGTGTCCGCGCGCGCATGGTGCGCCGCGATCACAGCCTGCAGGAAGTAGCGCCCCACCGGTCGCTCTGATGCAGCCAGTTGCTCGGCCGTCGCCAATGCAGACAGTCCCCGCCTGATCAACAGCTCGTCCCACAGCGCGCGGTCCTGGTCCTCGAGGAGGACAGCATTCCCCGCCGGGTCGACACGCGCCCCCAACCGCGAGGCCTGCAGCTCGAGCAGCGCCTGCAGCCCATGCACCTCGGGCTCGTCGGGCACCAGCTCAGCCAGCATCCGCGCCAACCTGATCGCCTCAGCGGT
>DATCYH010000725.1:0-5071 GCA_036570405.1 Nocardioides sp. | reverse complement strand
CGATGGCCGAGGCACCTTCGGGGTCCTTGGCGCGCCACTTGCCGCGGTAGGGGTGACGGCCGAACTCGACCACCTCGGCAACCGGGACCCCCGATGGCACCGGTCGGTTCTGGGAGAGCAGGGTGATCACCCGGGCGAACTCGCGCTTGCTCAGGGTGGAGACTGCCTGGTCGCCGAGGGAGAGCGTGCCGGCATCGGCCTTGTGCAGCCGGGCCATCGCGCGCAGCAGGGTGGACTTGCCGCTGCCGTTGGGGCCGACCAGAGCGTGCACCCGGCCGGACTCGACGCTCAATGAGGCGGCGTGCACGACGGTGCGGTCGTGGTAGGAGAGCTCCAGACCCTCACCACGGAACACGTTCTCTTCACTCATGCAGGCAAGGCTAACCTAAGTTGGTGGTGCGGGTACAGGCGACCACCATTCGAGCGTCGTACTGCGCTTGCGTGCGGCCGTCTGGTCCTAGTCGCACTCCGCGGCGCCGAGGTCCTCGTGCTGTCGGTGGCTGACCGGCTCGACCTGGAAGGTCGAGTGATGCAGCTCGAAGTGCCCGGCCGCGCACTCCTGCAGCTGGTCGAGCACTCCCCCGACGCCGATCCGGGCCAACATCTCGTCGGTGACGGTGACGTGCGCGGAGAGGCTGGAGAGTCCGCTGGTGATCGTCCAGGCGTGCAGGTCGTGCACGTTGGTGACACCGGGCACGGCCGCAAGGTGCTCGCGCACCTCGGCGAGGTCGAGGTCGGCGGGGGCGATCTCGAGGAGCACCCGCACCGAGTCGCGCAGCAGGATGAAGGAGCGCGGCAGGATCATCACCGCGATCACCAGGGAGGCGATCGAGTCCGCGCGATGAAAGCCGGTGGCCACGATGACCACCCCGGCGATGACCGCGACCACGGAGCCGAGGAGATCGGCGAAGACCTCGTTGGCCGCACCCTTGAGGTTGAGCGACCCGGTGTCGGAGCGATTGAGGATCATCATCGAGACCGCGTTGGCAGCCAGACCGACGAGGGCGAACGCGATCATCGCGCCAGCATCGACCTCGGTCGGGTCGGCCAACCGGGTGATCCTGGCATAGGCCAGATAGCCGCAGACGCCCAGCAGGACAAGGGCGTTGAGCAACGCGGCCAGGATCTCGGCACGGTGATAGCCGAACGTCGAGCCCGGCCCGGGGCGCAGCGTGGCGACGTACGACGCTCCCAGCGCAAGGAGGACTGCGGCCGCGTCGGTCGCCATGTGCCCGGCATCGGCGAGCAGGGCCAATGAGCCAGTGATGAACGCGCCGATCACCTCGACGACCATCACCGTGGCGGTGACGGCGAGGACGATCTGGAGCCGCTTGCGGTCTTCCGCGCGGCCGGTGGCGTGCGTGTGCGCGTGCCCGTGCCCGCGCCCCATCAGCGTGCCCGATCCGAGTGCCGGACCACGGCGTCGACCGCGTGCTCGGCCTGGTTGAAGGCGACCTCGACGAGCTCGAGCGCGTGCTGATTGGCAAGGCTGTAGAAGACCCGGTTGCCGTCCTGACGCGTGCTCACCACGCGACTCATCCGCAGCTTGGCGAGGTGCTGGGAAACGGCGGCCTGAGACTTCCCGACCTCCTCGGCGAGCACCCCGACCGACTGCTCGCCGTCGCGCAGGGCGAGCACGATCCGTACCCGGGTGGCATCGGCGAGCAAGGAGAAGATCTCGACCGCCACGGGCAGGTGCGCGTCCAGCTCTTCATCGGTATATGCATGCATGCGCATATAGTGACGTAGGTGAGCGCTTCGCCGCAAGGGGGTGCCGCCCAACTGATGGGTTGGGCGGTCAACTCAAGGGTCGTTCACGTAACTGATGCCTTGGGCGGACTACTGGAGGGGTTGCTCACCCAACTGATGCTTTGGGCCCCGTCAGAAGCACTTTCGGGCCCCCAATGCATCAGTTACGACCGGCCCGGCCCCCAACCCATCAGTTAGCACAGCGCGGGCCCTCGAACCCATCAGTTAGCACCCGGGCTACCAACTGATGGATTGGGCGGTCAGACAGCCCCTTTCAGGCGCCCAAAGCATCAGTTAGCGCCAGCGCAGGCACCAACCCATCAGTTGCCGCTCAGACCCGACCACGCAGGATGCGCGCCGCACCGAGCGCGACTGCGAAGCAGAGCATGCTCGCGATCGCCGCAGTAAGGGTCACTCCGGAGTCGAAGGCGTGGCCCGCAGAGGCGAGCAGGGCATCGGCGGAGGCGGTGGGCAGGTCGGCGGCGACCTCGACGGCACCACCCATGGTGGCGCGGGCCTGTTCGGCTGCGCTCTCGCCGACAGTCACCGGCACCGAGATGCCCTGGCGGTAGGCGAGGTTGAGCAGGCTGCCGAGCACGGCGGTCCCGAGCACGGCACCGACCTCGTAGGCAGTCTCGGAGACTGCGGAGGCGGCACCGGCCTTGGCGGGAGGGACAGCACTGAGCGCTAGGTCGTTGGAGACGGTCTCGGCCATACCGACGCCCGCGCACACGACCACGAAGCCGACCAGCAGGGCGAGGCCCGAGCCGGTGTGACCCAGGACCGACACGACCAGATAGCCGATGGCGTTGAGCAGCACCCCGACGACCATCACCGGCAGCGCACCGAAGCGGCGTACGAACGGCACGGCGGCCAGTCCCAGCACGACCGTGACGACCAGTCCGGGCACCATCATCAGCGCCGCCTCGAGCGGCGAGTGGCCGGCGATCAACTGCAGGTGCTGGGCGAGGAAGTAGATGAAGCCGACCAGCGCGAAGATGCTGACCAGGTTGACCATCAGCGCGACCGAGAAGACCGGGTTCGTGAAGAGGCGTACGTCGAGCATCGGGTTGCGGCGCACCAGCATCCGGCGGACGAAGGCGATGCCGCAGGCGAGACCGAGCGCGGCGATCAGCATCGTGGCGCTGGTCGGGCCGTGGGTGGCCAGCTCCTTGATCGCATAGACCAGCGCGCCCAGCGCGCCGGTGACCAGGGCGATGCCGGCCGGGTCGATCGGGCCGGGCTCGGGGTCGCGGGACTCCGGAACCAGCCGCGGCGCCAGGACGAGCAGCGGGATCAGCACCGGCACCGCGATCAGGAAGATCGAGCCCCACCAGAAGTGCTGGAGCAGCCAACCTCCGACGATCGGGCCGAGCGCTGCCCCGGCGGAGAAGCCGGACATCCAGATCGCGATGGCGGTACGCCGCTCCGTGGCGTCAGTGAAGATGTTGCGGATCAGCGAGATCGTCGCCGGCATCAGCATGGCGCCGAAGATGCCGAGCAGGGCCCGGGCCACGATCAGCCATCCGGCGGAGGGGGCGAAGGCGGCCAGGGCGGAGACGGCGGCGAAGCCGATGCCGCCGGTGAGCAGGATCCGGCGGCGACCGAACCGGTCACCCAGGGAGCCCATCGTCACCAGCAGGGCGGCCAGCACGAGCGGGTAGATGTCGATGATCCAGAGGATCTGGTTGCCGCTCGGAGCCAAGGACCGCGACAGCGAGGGGACCGCGAAGCTTAGCGCGGTGTTGTCGATCGAGACCAGCAGCACCGGCAGCATGAGCACGCCGAGAGCGGCCCACCGCGCGCGGCGGGTGAGCTGGTCGGGAGCGAGTTCGAGCTGGTGGATGGTCACCCGATTACTATACCGTCCGGCCGGTACAGTTACGAACGAATCTGCGGTGACCTCCGCCACTGGATAGGGTCACCCCATGAGCCGCCCGCCGAAGGCCCGCAACAAGGCGCTGCTCGCCTATTGCGAGCTTCTCCGACGCGACGGCGAGCGCGCCACCACGATCGATGCCGTAGCGGCTCGCGCGGAGCTGTCCAAGGGCGGAGTGCTCTACCACTTCCCCAGCAAGGAAGCGCTCGCCGAGGCCGCCCTCGAGGAGTTCCGCCTCAGCTGCCAGCAGGACCTGGCCAGCATGGCCCAGGCAGCAGAGGGGCCGGCCCGGCACTACGTGCGGACCTCGTGGACAAGCGGCTCCGACCTCGACACCTACTACATCGCAATGCTCCGACTGGCGCAGTCCTCGTGGCAGCCCGCGGTGGAGGCTCTCGAGTGGGTGCACCAGGCCTGGCTCGAGCTCATCCAGGAAGAGGTCGGCGACCGCTACGCCGCCGAGGCAATCATGCTGATCGGCGAAGGCCTCTACCACCACTCCTCCATGCCCGGCGAATGGTCTCGTGGCACCTTCGCCCGCTCGGTCGAGCACCTGCTGGAGCTCGTCGACCACCTCAAGCACTCCTGACTTCCAGGAGCTGACCCGGCACTCGCGGAGCGAGGCCAACCCACAAGGAGCACTGAATTGGGTTCGCAACGCTTTGACGCCGATGTGCTCGTCATCGGCAGCGGGTTCGGCGGCGCCGTCACCTCGCTGCGGCTCGCCGAGGCCGGGCACCGGGTGGTCGTACTCGAGAAGGGTCCTCGCCACACCGACGAGGACCTGCTCCGCGCCCGCAAGGACCCGCGGGCCTACCTGTGGCAACCCAGCCTCGGCATGCGCGGCTTCTTCTGGCAGCGGATCCTCCACCACGTCGCAGTGATCGGCGGCACCGGAGTCGGCGGCGGATCGATCGTCTGGGCCGGCGTGCTCCTCGAGCCGCCGCGCGCGTTCTATCGCGACGGCGCCTGGGCCGACCTGCACGACGACTGGGAGAGCGAGCTCGCGCCCCACCTCGCCACCGCGTCAGCGATGCTCGGGCGGGCGCGCACGCCGTTCGTCGGCACGATGGACCACCACCTCGAGGACACGGCGCGGGCGATGGGCGCCCACTCGACGTACGGCCCGGTCCCGGTCGCGATCCACTTCGGCCGCGAGGGCGTCACCGAGCCCGACCCTTTCTTCGACGGCGCCGGCCCCGAACGCACCGGCTGCCGCCTGTGCGGCGAGTGCCTGCTCGGCTGCCCCTACGGGGCGAAGAACCAGCTCACCCGCAACTACCTCTGGCTCGCCGAACGCGCCGGCGCCCGGATCGAGCCGGAGTCGCAGGTCACCGAGATCGCGCCCCTGGCCGAGGAGGGGTACGCCGTCACCGTGCGGCACCCGTGGCGCAAGGAGCCGACGCGGACCCTGCGCGCGCGACGCGTGGTGGTCTCGGCAGG
>DATCYH010000724.1:0-1834 GCA_036570405.1 Nocardioides sp. | reverse complement strand
CGAGTTGCTCGAGGCCGGTATCGAGCCGATGGCCACGCTCTATCACTGGGACCTTCCGCAGGCCCTCGAGGACGACGGTGGCTGGCTGAACCGCGACACCGCCGACCGGTTCGCCGAATATGCGACCCTCTGCGCGATGCGGTTCGGGGACCGGATCAAGCAGTGGATCCCGGTCAACGAGCCCAACGTGGCCTCGCTGATGGGTTATGCGCTGGGGATGCACGCACCCGGTAAGGCCCTGATGTTCGACGCGCTGCCGGCCGCGCACCACGTCCTGCTCGCGCACGGCAAGGCCGTCCACGCCCTGCGCGCGGTCGGCGCCAAGCAGATCGGGTGCGCCAATAATCACGCGCCGATGTGGCCGGAGAACGACACCCCCGAGGCGCTCGCCGCGACCGGTGTCTTCGACGACCTGTGGAACAACCTGTTCGCCGACCCGATGCTAACCGGTGAATATCCGACCGGCTTCGCCGAGCAGATGCCGGCTGCCAAGGGTGGCTCGGTCACCGACGACCTGGCCGTGATCGGCGCGCCGCTCGACTTCTACGGGGTCAACTATTACAACCCCTTCTTGGTCGGTGCCGCTCCCGAGGGGGCGGAGATGCCGTTCGAGTATCGCGACATCGAGGGTTGCCCGAAGACCGACTTCGGCTGGCCGGTCGTGCCGGACGGGCTGCGCGAGCAGCTCGTGCACCTGCGCGACCGCTATCCGAACCTGCCTCCGGTGGTGATCACCGAGTCGGGCTGTGCCTACAACATGGAGCCGGATGCCGCGGGGGTGGTCGATGACCAGCCGCGGATCGACTACCTGGACTCCCACCTGCGGGCGGTCGGCGATGCGATCGCCGAGGGTGTCGACGTGGCCGGTTATTACACGTGGTCGCTGATGGACAACTTCGAGTGGTCGGAGGGGTATTCACAGCGGTTCGGCCTGGTGCACGTCGACTACGACACCCAGGTGCGGACCCCGAAGCGGTCCTATGACTGGTTCCGCTCCGTGATCGCCGCCTCCCGCCCCTGACGCCGACCCGGCAGTTGTTGACGCCTTGTTGCGCCGAGTCGGCAGTTGTTGACAACCGGCCGTCAGTGAACAACTGCCGACTCGGCGAATGCGTTGCGAGGTGGGGCGGGCGGCGTGGCGTCAGAGGGCCGCGGCCACCCGGGTGCCCTGTTCGATCGCCCGCTTCGCGTCCAGCTCGGCTGCGACATCGGCACCGCCGATCAGATGGACACGTCGTGGTCCGCGAGCCGCCGCGACGTCAAGAACTGCCGGGTCGGCGGAGGCAGCACCGTCAACAACGGCCGGGTCGGTGAGGGAATCGTGGAGTGCGCGCACCGACTCCTGACCAGCGCAGAGCACGACGTGGTCCACGTCGAGAACCTGACTCCTCACCTCACCCGAGGCCGACGTCACGGTGATGTGCAGGCCGGCGTCGTCGACCTTGTCATAGGAGACCCCGGGCACCAGGTGCACGCCGGAGTCCTTGAGCACGGCCCGGTGCGCCCAACCGGATGTCTTGGCCAGGCCCCGACCTATCGCGGTGGACTTGCGTTGCAGCAGCCAGACCTCGCGCAACGGCGTACGCGCCTTCTTCTCCATCAGACCACCGCGGTGCAGGGACGGATCCCCGACGCCCCAGTGCGCCATCCAGTCGTCCAGGTCTGCTGCGCTGCCGTCGTGCGGTTCCTCGGCGAGGAAGTGGCTCATGTCGACGCCGATGCCACCGGCACCGATCACCGCCACCTTGGCGCCGACCCTCACGGCCCCGGAGAGCACCTGGTCGTAGCGGACCACCTTGGCGTGGTCGACGCCCGGGAAGGACGGCACCCGCGG
>DATCYH010000723.1:0-3364 GCA_036570405.1 Nocardioides sp. | reverse complement strand
CTGCCCTGCCAGCCGCGGCTGTCGATCGAGATCAAGAATATTCCGGGCGAAGCAAACTTCGATCCGCTCGGCGGCAAGATCGCGACGGTGCTGGTGCCGATGCTGCAATCGTACGGGCTGGCCGACAGCGCGGTCGTGCAGGAACGAGCGCTTCTCCACGTGCAGCCGGGTGACCCAGATCGGCAGTTGGTGCGAGACGATCACTGCCTCGTGTCCGCGGGCCTCGTCGCGTGTGTCCTCGACGGCGGCCATCATCCGGGCCGCCACCTCCTTGAACGGCTCGCCCCACGAGGGCCGGAACGGGTTCCACAGGTGGCGCCAGGTGCGCGGGTCCTTGAGCGCATTCTCGTCGCCGGCGAAGCGCTTGCCCTGGAACAGGTTGCCGGACTCGATCACCCGGTCGTCGGTGGTGATCGCCAGGTCGCGCGCGACGGCCAGGGGACGTGCGGTCTCCTGGGCGCGCTCCAGCGGCGAGACGCGCAGGTGCGTGATGTCGCGGTGCTTGATCGCGTCGGCGACGACCTGCGCCATCTGCTGGCCCAGGTCGGAGAGGTGATAGCCGTCCATCCGGCCGTAGAGCACACCCTCGGGGTTGTGCACCTCGCCGTGGCGGAGCAGGTGGACCGTGGTCTTTTCGGACATCAGTTCTCCCGAGATTGGTCGATGGTCTCGGCCGCAGCCCGTGCTGCGGCCGGGAGTGCGTCCACAACTGTCTGGATCGCCCGGTCGTCATGCGCATTGGAGAGGAACCAGGTCTCGTAGGCCGACGGCGGCAGATAGACGCCGGCGTCGAGCATCGAGTGGAAGAAGGCGGTGTAGGCGGGCAGCGACTGGGCGTTGGCGTCGTCGAAGTTGCGCACCTCGCCGTCGCGGAAGAAGACCGAGAACATCGTCCCCGTGGACTGGATCCGGTGCGGGAGCCCGGCGGAGGTGAAGGTCTCCTTCACGGCGTCCTTGATCGTCTCGGCCGCCGCACTGATGTGGGCATAGACCTCATCGGTGGCCAGGCGCAGCGTGGCCAGGCCGGCGGTGGTGGCGATCGGGTTCCCGCTCAACGTGCCGGCCTGATAGACCGGCCCCTCGGGAGACAGACGCGACATCACGTCGGCACGGCCGCCGAACGCCGCGGCCGGGAAGCCTCCGCCCATCACCTTGCCGAAGGTGATCAGGTCGGGACGCCACCCTTCGTGTGCGCCGTCGAGGCCCCACTGGCCCTGCCTGCTGGCGCGGAACCCTGTCATCACCTCGTCGGAAATGAACAGGGCGCCGTGCTCGTGGCAGGTGTCGGCGAGCAACTTGTTGAAGCCGGGCAGGGGTGGCACCACGCCCATGTTTCCCGGAGCGGCCTCGGTGATCAGTGCCGCGATCTTGTCGCCGTGCTCGGCGAAGACCGCCGCCAGAGCCTGGGGGTCGTTGTAGGGGATCACCAACGTCTCGGCGACGAATGCCTCCGGCACGCCGGGGGTGCTGGTCACCGCGTGGGTGGCCAGGCCGGAGCCGGCCTGTGCCAGCAAGGAGTCGACGTGGCCGTGGTAGCAGCCGGCGAACTTCACGATCGTGTCGCGACCGGTGAACCCGCGGGCCAGCCGGATCGCCGACATCGTGGCCTCGGTCCCCGATGACACGAAGCGGACCTTCTCGATCGGCGTACGCGTGACGATCTCCTCGGCCAGCTCGACCTCGGGAACCGTCGGGGTGCCATAGGAGGTGCCCCGTGAGACTGCCTCGGTCACCGCCTCCTGCACCTGCGGGTGGGCGTGGCCGAGCAGCATCGGTCCCCACGAGCAGATCAGGTCGACATAGTCGTTGCCGTCCACGTCGGTGAGCCAGGCGCCACGGGCCGAGCGGATGAACCGCGGGGTCCCGCCGACTGCGTTGAAGGCCCGGACCGGCGAGTTCACTCCTCCCGGAGTCACTCGTTGCGCTCGGGCGAAAAGGTCGGCCGAGCCGGTGGGCGAGACAGGTCCTGCGGAAGTCACCGGGTCATTGTCGCCGACCGGGACAAGCCGCGCACATCGGCGTGCTGCACGACGTACCCCCGAGGGTTGCGAGCGCGCGTCGAGCCAGCCCGAGAATTCCTGCCCGAATCGCGTCATGCCCTCCCGAATCGCGCGTTTCATCCCCGAAAGTGCAGGGAGCAGGTTTCTCATCAAACGAGACGGGCATCACAGAAAGAGTGTGGCGCGTAACTCAACGTGACACACTTCGTTTATTGAGTGCCTGGGCTTGAGGGAGCGGCAGGTTCGCAGAACGACATCCACATGGGGAGATTCACTCAATGAAGACCACACGCTTGTCACGGTTCCAGAAGGGCGCGGCGCTCGTGCCGCTCGGCGTCCTTTCGGCCGCGTGCACTGTGAGCCTGCTTGGTGTAGGCGCCGTCGGCCCCACCCTGGCCTCCGCCTCCGACCAGTCCCGCCTGCCTGACGGCACCTCGGTGCCGAGCCAGGCCATCGAGGACCCGGCCAGCTTCTCGGCCCCGGGCTCGATCGGTCTCGGCGTCCCGCAGGGCTCGGGCGAGCGCATCGTCCAGGCAGCTTCCACCAACGGCATCCCGTCGGCCGCGCTCGCCGCCTACCAGCGCGCCGCGACCGTCATCAACTCCGCCGACGCCAACTGCAACGTCCCGTGGCAGCTGCTCGGCGCAATTGGCCGCGTGGAGTCCGACCACGGTCGCTACGGCGGCAACAGCCTCGGCAAGGACGGCGTCTCGCGTCCCGGCATCTACGGCATCGCCCTGGACGGCACCAACAAGACCCAGAAGATCACCGACACCGACGCCGGCCAGTACGACCGCGACGCCAAGTTCGACCGCGCCGTCGGCCCGCTGCAGTTCATCCCGTCGACCTGGTCGGTCGTGGGCGTGGACGCGGACAGCGACGGCAAGCGCAACCCGCAGGACATCGACGACGCCGCCCTGGCTGCCGCCGTCTACCTCTGCTCGGGCAACGACGACCTGTCGACCGACAGCGGCCAGCGCGAGTCGGTCTACCGCTACAACCACTCGAACGAGTACGTCGACCTGGTGCTCAGCATCATGAAGGCCTACCAGCAGGGTGACTTCACCTCGGTCCCGAACAACACCACGTCGGCCTCCTACATCCCGCCGACCTACAACTTCACCCGCCCGACCAACGGCGCGATGATCGGCGCCCCGGGCAAGGTCAAGCCGCCCAAGAACAGCAGCTCCAACCCGGGCAGGGGCAACGACTCCACTCCGGGTTCGAGTGACCCCGGCTCCTCCGACCCGGGCACTTCGGGTCCGGGCACCACCGACCCGGGCACACCCAGCGTCCCCGGCAGCGACGACCCGGCCAAGCAGGTCGAGGAGACCATCAAGAAGGTCACCGAACCGGTCCAGGAG
>DATCYH010000722.1:0-8038 GCA_036570405.1 Nocardioides sp. | reverse complement strand
ACGTCGTCGACACGTTGACCCAGGGTGGACGCAGCGACTACCTGATCTGTGACGAGGGACAGTTCTACACCTCCGAGCAGGTCGACCAGCTCGCCAAGATCGTCGACGAACTCCAGATCGATGTCTTCGCCTTCGGCATCCTGACCGACTTCCGCTCCCAGCTCTTCCCGGGCAGCGCCCGCTTCGTCGAGCTCGCGGACCGGATGAACGTGCTCCAGGTCGAGGCGCTGTGCTGGTGCGGCAAGCGAGCCACGCACAATGCCCGCACCGAGAACGGCGCCATGGTCACCGAGGGTGACCAGGTCGTGGTCGGCGACGTCGAGGACCGTGAGTCGGACCCGGCGGACCCCGCTGACATCGCCTACGAGGTGCTCTGCCGCCAGCACCACCGGCGCAAGCTCACGGCTGCGCGCGCGAAGGCCGTGTCGCTGGCGCCCGATCCGTTGCCGTTCGGCTGATCCGTCCCGCGACCGGGTCCTGCCTCGGTCATCAGCGCGGCCACAAAAAGCCCGCGAGGATCAGTCGATGATGATCGGGATCATCATCTCGTCGGCCGTCAACGAGCCGTGCATGCCGACCAGCGTGTTCTCATAGCCGAAGTCGCGCGTCGAGACGATCGCGTTGTCCCCGCGGCAGGCGATCATCACGTCGCCCAGGCGGGAGCGGACGGGATGTGCCACCGGACCGAACCATCCCTTGCCGATCACCTCGTCCCGGGTCAGCACCTCGGCGCGGTCGCCCAGCTCGGAGCGCCAGGTCGCCACGACGTCCTCGACCGCACCGGGACGGCAGTAGAGGTGCCGGAACCGGGCCTCTCCCCCCATCAGCGCGACGCCGTCGCGCAGGTGTGTCTGCTCGTCGACGTCGACCCGGGACGTCATCGGCACGTCGACCATCCCGTGGTCGGCGACGACCACCAGCCGCACGCTCGAGGGCAACGACTCACGCAGCTGCTCCGCCTCGGCGTCGATCATCGCCAGCTGCTGCAGCCACGCGGTCGAGGCCACCCCGAACTTGTGGCCGGTCCAGTCCAGGTCACTGTCATAGAGATAGGTCAGCGAGGGCCCACGCCCGGCCGCGGCGATCGCGCCGGCCAGCCGTTCCCCGATCTTGTCGGCGCCGACATAGTCCGCGCCACGGTGCGCCGCCCGGGTGAGGCCGGAGTCCTCGAAGGCGCGCTTGTTCACCGAGGTCACCTGCACCCCGGCCCGCTGGAGCTGGGCGAAGGCGGTGTCGTTCGGCTGCCACTCGACCGGGTCGACGCTCTTGTCCCAGTCGAGGTGGTTGAGCAGCCTGTCGGTGCCCGGGATCCGGGCGGTGAAGCCGACCAGTCCGTGCTGGCCGGGCGTCAGACCGGTGCCGAGCGAGGTGAGGGAGGTGGCCGTCGTCGACGGGACCCCGGCAGTCCCGGGACGCGAGGTCAGCTCCGAGAGGTAGGGCGCGGCGTGCGCATAGCGCTGCAACAGCTGCTGGCCCAGTCCGTCGATCAGGAACACCACGTAGCCCTCGGCCGACGGAAGCTCCAGGTCGCTGGGCACGCTGCCCAGCGGTGAACCGAGCGCGGACGCGACGGCCGGGACGACATCGGCCAGTGAGCGCACGGAGTACGCCGGCTCGACGAGCGCGGCGCCGTTCTCGTGCACGGGAGCCGCCATCAGTGCTGGGCGTTGCCGTGCGTGGCTGCCGAGAGCGAGCCGGCGAAGGCCAGCAGGGAGTTCACCGCGTCGTGGCCCTCTGCTGCGGCCGAGACGCGCAGGGAGAAGTCGTCGGCGGCCAGCACCCCGGTGTAGCCGTGGTCCGCGTCGCACTGCGGGTCGGCGCACGCGGCCGGTTCCAGGTCGATGCGTCCCACACCGCCCCAGCCGACGGTGAGCACGGCCTCGGCGGCGGGCTGCGGTCCGGACGTCGGGTTCGCCACCATCCGGGTGACCACCACGGACCGGACCGAGGAGAGCGCGATCGCCTCGGTGGACGTCGAGGTGTAGGGCTGCGGCAGCAGGTCGTCGCCGGCGTGCTCGTCGGTGTGCGCCAGGATCAGCCGCGTCGGGGTGAGCACGACGACGGTGATGTGACGACGTACCTCGTCACGCTCGATGGTGGGCTCGTGGTGGACGTAGTAGGAGACGACTTCCTCCCCGGCCACGGCACCCCCGACACCGTCGGCGACGACCTCGGGGTAGTAGCCGGTCCGGTCGATGGCGGCCCTCAACGCCGCAGGAGTGCCAGAGGAGTCGCTCAGTCCACGGTTGCGCATGTGTCCGAGTCTGTCACGCGGGGCGCACGGCCGGAAAAGCGCAGCCATCCCGGGCCTCGCCCCGAACCCCTCAGCCCGGGATGGTGTCGCCTGGGTCAGCGTTGAGGCGACGGACGAACCAGTCCGAGCGCAGGTCTGCCACCGGTTCGACACGTCCCTCGGCAGTGAGCACCGTGGCTGCGTCCTTGCCGGCCAGGACCAGCGACAGCACGATCGAGCGCAGTGCCGGGAAGTCGTTCTTCAACCGCGCCAGCAGCATGATCAGGGTCTCGATCCGGTCGACGTCGACCACCTCGCTGCCGCGATAGCCGAAGAGCATCGGCGAGCTCTTGATCTCCCGGGTCATCGCACGGGCCTCGTGCTGGTTCAACGGCGGGATCCGGTAGGCCCTGTCGCCGAGCAGCTCGGTCAGCGGCCCCGAGATCCCGAAGGACACCACCGGTCCGAACAGCGGGTCCTCCACCGCACCGATGCCGACCGGGACTCCCGGTGGGGCGCTCTTCTGTACGACGAACCCTGCCGAGGCCGGATCGGTGATCACCTCGAGCAGTGACTCGAAGCCGTCGCGCATCTCGTCCTCGTCGTCGATCGCGCGCCAGACGTGGGCCAGGTCGGGACGATTGCGCAGGTGCTCGGCAGTTGCCTTGAGGATCACGTTCCAGCCGAGCTTGTGCCCCGCCTCGATCGCCTCGTCGAGCGTGGTCACCGGGATCGGTTCCCACAGCTCGACGTTGTAGGCGGCCAGCAGGTCGCGCAGCTCGTGGAACTCGAGGTCGCGCCCCTCCGGGGTGTTCATCAGGATCGTGTTGATCAGCAGCTTCGCCGCCTGGGTGTCGACCGTCTCGACCTCGACAGGCTCGCCCTCCTCGGGGGTGCGCAACCAGACGGCGTACTCCACGACGTGGGCCAGCGCCCGCACCGCTGCTTCGACCGCGGGATAGGAGGGAACCGAGCCGCGACCTGCCGTCGACCCCGCCACGTCCGGGACCCGGAGCAGCTCGGGGACACCCTCGGCGCCGAGGAAGGTGGAGACCAGCGGCTTGTCCGACTGCTCCCCCACGGCGGCCAGGACGTTGGCGACCTCCTCGCCGGTGACGTTGAGCGGCGGGATGTAGACCGCGACCACCGCGTCCACGTCGGGATCGTCGATGGCCGCGTCCAGTGCGTCCTCGAAGTCCTCGGCCGTGGCATCCGCACCCAGGGCCACCGACTTGCTGACCACCAGACCGACGGATGCGGCGGCGTCGTTGGCCAGCAGCCCGAGGGCGTCGGAGTTGCCGACCACGGCGACCCGTCGTCCCGTCGGCAGCGGCTGGTGGGCCAGCAGCTGGGCGACGTCGAACATCTCCTCCAGCGTGTCGACCTGGATGATCCCGGCCTGTCGGAACATCGCATCGACTGCTTGCTGGGGCGCGGCGATGGTGCGCACGGCGTGCCCCATCGGCACACCCTGCGTGGTGCGCCCCGAGCGGACCGCCACCACCGGCTTGCGGCGCGAGACCCGGCGAGCGATCCGGGAGAACTTCCGCGGGTTACCGATCGACTCCAGGTAGAGCAGCACGACCTCGGTTGTGTCGTCCTCCTCCCAGTACTGGAGGAGGTCGTTGCCCGAGACGTCGGCACGGTTGCCGGCGCTGACGAACGTGGACAGGCCGAGGCCCCGGTTGTAGACCTTCTCCAGGATCGCCGAGCCCAGGGCACCGGACTGGCAGAAGAAGCCGGCACGGCCCCGCGGTGGCATCAGCCCGGACAGGGAGGCGTTCAGCGAGCGCTCGGGATCGGTGTTGATGATGCCCAGGCAGTTCGGGCCGATCAGTCGCAGGCCGTAGGAGCGAGCGAGCCCGACCAGGCGACGCTGCCTGCGGCGCCCCTCGTCACCGGTCTCGGCGAACCCCGACGAGATGACGATCAGCCCGTGCACGCCCTTGGCTGCACAGTCCA
The DNA here is from genome assembly GCA_036570405.1 of Nocardioides sp. Taxonomy (GTDB): domain Bacteria; phylum Actinomycetota; class Actinomycetes; order Propionibacteriales; family Nocardioidaceae; genus Nocardioides. Next base: position 3,843 of record DATCYH010000722.1, on the reverse strand, counting down.
GGACGACGTCCTGCACGGCAGAGGCGGGGACGGCGACGATCGCGAGGTCGACCTCACCGGGGATCTCGGTGACCGAGGAATAGGCGGGCAGGCCGGAGACCGCGTCGGCGGAGGGGTTGACCGCATAGACGACGCCGGTGAAGTCAGCGGTGATCAGGTTGCGCACCAGTGCCTGGCCGATCGTGTCCTGGCGGCGGCTGGCGCCGACGACCGCGACCGAGCGGGCATTGAAGAAGCGTGAGATCGAGGCCGACTCCGCCCGGTGCTCACGGTTCTCCATCACCCCGATCGCGGTCGTGGTCGGATCGATGTCGAACTGGAGACTCATCACGCCGTCCTCGAAGCCACCGGCGACGTGGTAGCCGGCGTCCTTGAACGTGGTGATCATCCGGCGGTTGTCGGGCAGCACCTCGGCGGTGAACTTCTCGACGCCGAGCTCGCGGCCGGCCTGGGCGAGGTTCTCGAGCAGGATCTGGGCCAGCCCGCGTCCGTGGTGCTGGTCCTCGACGAGGAAGGCGACCTCGGCCTCACCGGGCTTGATCACGTCATAGCGACCGACCGCGATCATCCGGTCGGCCAGGATCACCACGAAGGCGACCCGGTCGTGGTGATCGACATTGGTGAACCGCTTCACGTCACGCTCGGAGAGCGTCGGCATCGGCGAGAAGAAGCGGTAGTACTTCGATTCCTCCGAGACGCGTGAATAGAAGTCGACGAGCAGCTGGTCGTCCTCCGGACGGATCGGGCGCACGTGCGCGGTGCTGCCATCGAGGAGGAGGACATCGGCAGACCAATGTCGCGGTGGCGTCGGAGTGCTGCTCTCGGTCGAGATCACATCACGAAATCTAGCGGGTGCGGCCATGCTGGTGCGCCTTGGGCGGCGTGCCCACCGCGATTCCCCGGACCGCAGAGGGGAGAATGCGCCACATGGCTCGCCGTACGACGAAGAATCCCCCGCCCGAAGACTTCGAGGAGCACATCCTCGACATCGATGTCGGGGACGAGATGCGCTCGTCGTTCCTCGAGTACGCCTACTCGGTGATCTACTCCCGCGCCCTGCCCGACGCGCGTGACGGCCTCAAGCCGGTGCAGCGACGGATCCTCTACACGATGAACGACATGGGCCTGCGTCCCGACCGCGGACACGTCAAGAGCGCCCGCGTCGTCGGCGAGGTGATGGGCCGGTTGCACCCGCACGGCGACTCGGCGATCTATGACGCCCTGGTCCGGATGGCCCAGCCCTGGTCGATGCGGGTGCCGTTCATCGACGGACACGGAAACTTCGGCTCGCCCGACGACTCCCCCGCCGCGATGCGATACACCGAGTGCCGGATGGCGCCGGCCGCAGTCGCGATGACCACCTCGATCGACGAGGACACCGTCGACTTCAAGCCCAACTACGACTCGCGCGAGCTGGAGCCCTCGGTGCTCCCGGCCGCGATCCCGAACCTGATCGTCAACGGCACCACGGGCATCGCGGTGGGCATGGCGACCAACATCGCGCCGCACAACCTGGTCGAGGTGGTGCAGGCACTGCGCCACCTGATCACGCACCCGAAGGCCAACCTCGACGACCTGATGCGCTTCATCCCGGGCCCGGACCTGCCGACCGGCGGCAAGATCGTCGGCCTGGACGGCATCCGCGACGCCTACGAGTCGGGTCGAGGGACGTTCAAGATGCGCGCCACCGTCCGCATCGAGAACATCACGCCCCGCAAGAAGGGGATCATCGTCACCGAGCTCCCCTACGGCGTGGGCACCGAGAAGATCATCGAGCGGATCAAGACCCTGGTCCAGACCAAGAAGCTCCAGGGCATCTCCGACATCAAGGACCTCACCGACCGGGAGAAGGGTCTGCACCTGGTCATCGAGGTCAAGAATGGGATCAACCCCGACGCACTGCTCTCCCAGCTCTATCGGCAGACGCCGATGGAGGACTCGTTCGGGATCAACACCGTCGCGTTGGTCGAGGGCCAGCCCCGCACCCTCGGCCTCAAGGAGCTGCTCGAGGTCTTCCTGGGGCACCGCTTCGACGTGGTCCGCCGTCGCACCGTCTTCCGGCGTGGCAAGGCCGCCGACAGGCTCCACCTCGTCGACGGCCTGCTGATCGCGATCCTGGACATCGACGAGGTGATCCAGGTGATCCGGTCCTCCGACAACGCCGCGGCCGCCAAGGAACGCCTGATCGACATCTTCGACCTCTCGGAGATCCAGGCCGACTACATCCTCGACATGCCGCTGCGCCGGCTGACCAAGTTCAGCAAGATCGAGCTGGAGAAGGAGGCCGAGGAGCTGCGTCGCACCATCGAGGAGCTCGACGCGATCCTCGCGGACGAGAAGGTGCTCCGCAAGGTCGTCTCCGACGAGCTCGCCGAGGTCGCCAAGACCTACGGCACCCCGCGGCGTACGGTCCTGCTCGAGGCTTCCGGTGTCGCCACCAAGATTGCCGACGTACCCCTCGAGGTGGCCGACGACCCGTGCCGCGTCTTCCTCTCCTCGACCGGGCTGCTGGCCCGCACCAGCGGTGACGACGAGCCAGGCGACGGTGGCGGACGCGCGAAACACGACGTGATCGTGTCCAGCATCCGCAGTACGGCGCGCGGCGAGATCGGCGTGCTGACCAACCGCGGCCGGGTGATCCGCGTCGGTGTCGTGGACCTGCCGACGTTGCCGCCGACCGCGAACCACCCGCACCTCAGCGGCGGGTTGCCGCTCAGCGAGTTCGTCTCGCTGGGAACCGGCGAGCGCGTCCTGACGCTCACCTCCCTGCCCACCGAGGGTCCGGGCCTGGCCCTGGGCACCCGCGACGGAGTCGTGAAGCGGGTCAACCCCGAGATCCTGGGTCGCGACGAGTGGGACGTGATCGGGCTCAAGGACGACGACGAGGTCGTCGGCGCCGTGGAGCTCAGCACGGGCGAGGAGGAGCTCTGCTTCATCACCAGTGACGGCCAGCTCCTGCACTTCGGCGCGGGGCAGGTCCGTCCCCAGGGCCGCACCGGCGGCGGAGTCGCCGGGATGCGGCTCACGCCGGGCCACCGGGTGGTGTCCTTCGGCGCCTTCGATCCCCGCGACACCGTGGTCGTCACCGCGTCCGGGTCCTCCACCGCGCTGCCGGGCACGGAGGCCGGATCGGTCAAGGTGACCCCGTTCGACGAATATCCGACCAAGGGTCGCGCCACCGGCGGCCTGCGGTGTCACCGATTCCTCAAGGGCGAGGACGCCCTGGTCTTCGCCTGGGCCGGGCCCGGTCCCGCCCGTGCCGCCGCCGCCAGTGGTGCGCCGATCGACCTGCCCGCCGCGGACGGGCGTCGTGACGGTTCCGGGGTTCCGGCGGCACAGCCGATCGCGGCCTGTGCCTCACCTGTCGGATCCCCCGCCACCCCAGACACCGGTGTGGAAGGCTAGGCGCCATGTTCAAGACTCGATCCCTCTTCCTGCTCGTCGGGATGGTCCTTGCCCTCTTCCTCACCGCCTGCACCAGCGAGGGCGGTGGTGAGCCGATCAGCAAGGACAACACGCCTGAGGAAGCGATCCAGAAGGCCAAGCAGAAGCTCGACGAGACGTCCGGCCTCTCGGTCCGCCTGGAGTCCTCGGGCCTGCCCAGCGGGACGATGGGTGTGAACAGCGCCGACGGCATCGGGGTCCACCCGGCCGCCTTCAAGGGCACCGTCAACGCCGCCATCTCCGGCTTCACTGCCGATGTCGGCGTGATCGCCGTGGACGACAAGGTCTACCTGGCGATCGGCGGGTCCGACTACAGCGAAGAGGACCCCTCGCGCTACAACGCTCCGGATCCGGCCGTCCTGATGGCCACCGAGGGCGGCGCCTCCGACCTGCTGACCG
>DATCYH010000721.1:0-1884 GCA_036570405.1 Nocardioides sp. | reverse complement strand
CGGCCGCGCGAGCTGCCTGCTCCACCCGCCCTCGTGCTGGGCCGTCCTGACGGGCCAGCGACGCGACCAGGGACCATGTCTCCGCGCACAGGTGCGAGGCGGCGGCAACCTCGTTCGCCCGCGCGTCCCCGGTCAGGCGCGCGATGTCGGCGGCGCCGCTGGACAGCAGTCGGCGGAACAGCCCGCCGCCGGTGCCGGCCTTCTCGACGAAGGCGCTGAGTCCTTGGAGGACCAGATCCAGGATGTCGTCGGGGAAGACCTCCGGCCATCCTGCGAGGTCCTCGGCGAAGAGGTCGACGGCGGCCAGCCCTGTGGCCCCGACCGCCGAATCCCTCCCGGTGACGATAGAGCTGCCGGTGGAGGTGGTCATCGCCTCCGCCGCCTGGGCGAACGCCGTCTGCGCGATCTCGGCCAGGTCGGGCAGCCGGTCGGGCCAGGCGATGTCGAAGTAGGTGTGACGCGTCGGGACCGGGAACCCCTGGGAGGAGCGGGCTCGGGCCAGTGCCGAGTAGGGCACGAGCTGCACCTCGTCCCGGTCGTTGTCGACGACGTGCGCGACCTGCTGCTCGTCGTCATAACCGATGACGACGATGTCGTGGCGACTCATCTGCAGGCGTACGCGGAGGTAGGGAAGTTCCGCGATGTCGGCCCACACCAAGGCGGGACGGCCCTCGCGCACGGCGTCGCGCACCCACGCCCAGCCCTCCTGTGGGTCATCCGTCGCATGCACGGAGACCTCGGCGCCCAGCCGCATCGGGAGGTCCGTCTCCAGGTCGCCTCCCCGCCCGACGAGGTACACCGGCGGCATGAGTGCCGCGTCCCTGACGTACGAGAGATCCAAGGCGCCGCTCAAGGCAAAGACGAGGCCTTCGTCAGGGGGGCCCTCCCAACCGAGTCCGGCCCACTCCAGGAGGTCCCGCATGGCTCCGGAGCCGCAGTGCCCGCCGCGTCGGTGCGGGTACTCGACCACTTCGGTGTCGCTCGAGTTGACCATGAGGCTTCCTTCTGGAGACAACTAGTGACTTTTGTTCAACCTAAGGCACCGCGCTGAGAATGTCATCACGCGGCCCAGCTGACGCGTGTCCACAGTCGGACATTGTCGATACTCTGTCCACCGTGTCGTCCCCCTCCATGCGAGAGCGCTACCGCGAGCACGTTCGTGCAGCGGTGCTGGAGACTGCCCATGACCTGATCGCTGAGCGGGGCTGGGAGCGGGTGCGCATGGGCGAGATCGCCGAGGCGGTCGGCGTCTCGCGCGCACTGCTGTACAAGGAGTTCGGCGACAAGCCCGGTTTGGGAGAAGCCGTCGTCCTGAGGGAGGCGGCGCGATTCATCGAGGGCATCGAGAACGTGCTCGCGCATCACGGCTCCGACGCTTCAAGCGGCCTCGCGGCGTCGGTGGGCTTCGTGCTGGAGGAAGCCGAGAACAGTCCCCTGCTCAGAGCGGTCCTGATCTCCAACCGCGATTCCCCACCACCCGCCACGGGGATCCTCCCCCTCCTCACCACGTCTGCGCAGCTGTTGGAGCTCGCCTCCGGCTCCCTGGCCCGATGGCTCACCTCTCACGTGGCCGGTTTGCGGGCGGATGAGGTGTCTGACGCCGCCGAAGCCCTGGTGCGGCTCACCGTGAGCCACCTCGCCCTACCGACCAGGTCCCGGGCGGACACCGCCCGGAAGATCACGGAGGTGGGACTCAGGTGCCTCGGGCTTCCCATCACGCCGGAGCAGGGAATCGCGACGTGACGGTTGCTCAGGTTGCGAGATCGCCGGCGACCCCGAGGACCAGTAGCTGGTGAATGGCGCGGTCGCGTCCAGGGTGGCCCGGGGACTCGCTGCTGCCGCGGTTTCGCCGAGTGCGCGGCTGAGGCTGTTCTCCGGTGGTGC
>DATCYH010000720.1:0-7014 GCA_036570405.1 Nocardioides sp. | reverse complement strand
TGGAACCCGTGCTCGGTGAGCGGGTTCTTCTGAAGCGGAACGCACGGGAATACTGGAACGCCCGCAGACGCGAGCCTCACTGTGGCGTCCACGGGCGTCGCAGACCGAGCCAGGTCAGCGACCAGCGTTGGAGACCAGCGTGGAGAGCTGGCGGCGCGGAGGCTCGAGTCGGTCATGGGCTCGACGATCCTCACGAGCCGTATCCGACTTCGTACCCCTTACCCGCCGGTAGTGGTGGGGGTACGCCCGTACCTCTACGCGTTTGCGCAGGTCAAAGGGCGTACCCCTAATTGCCGACTAGGTCACTGTGTGATGGTTGACCATCGCGGCGCTTCACGCCGACTGGATCCTGCCAAAGGTGCCTGGGGTGATTATCTCGGGAGGGCCGACGCCGCTATGTGTCGGCGGCGGCCACTACTGTCTACAGGCGTGGAGATCGGTGATGTGACGAACTATTCGCGAATTCAGATCCAACGCATCGAGTACGCCGAGGATGTCAAGGGTGCTCGCGTGGAGACTGGCGACATCGTCACTCGCTGGGCCTCAACCGTGACCGTGGACCACATGGACCGCTGCGCCGTGTTCACCTCAGCGGGCGAGCTCTCATGGGTGTCCCCGGAGACGGAGGTGACGGTGGTGGGTCCGCCGAGTTGGGCGGGTCAACCGGAGGAGCTCGTGGCGGAGTACCCGGGTGACCCGAACCTGCCGGGTTTGGTCGGCGACCGCAAGGGCTGGCCGAGTGTCATCTGGCACAACCGTCGGCTCTACGCTGCTCTTGTTGGCTGGACGAATCCGACGGTTGCAATCGAAGAGATCTTGCAGGCTCTTGTGGTTGCGCCGCCAGAGGTGCGACCAATACTGATTGGCCAGTTGGAGATCCAGTACGAGCGAGCTCTGGCCGATCCGGTGAAGTTCCCGCCAGACGACTTCCCTTGGAGGCGCGAGATTCTTCCTGCGGCCATCGTCTCCAAAGGTGACGACGCTTGGCTCAGCGACACATACCGCGCTTGCTTCGACGGTTCGACCGTGACGCTTCCCAGGGTGCCAATCGAGCCGCACGCCTCTGACTGGCGGCGTCGCGGCTTCTCGGTCTCGGTCTGGGGTCCGCAGAAGAAGCGCCTACGCGAGTACGCGATCGCGGTCCTTGGGGCTGTGCCGGCTAGAGGCCAGCGTGCAGACCTACCAGTCGTCCTCATTCCGCGTCCTGACAACGAGTACAACCCTGAAGCTCTCTCGGTCGCGGCCCCGGCGTCGTTCGGCGGTTCGGTTGACGATCGACAGATCGGATACATCCGGGATCGCGATGTATGGCGGTTGTACAGGGCGGGTCTGCATGGGCTTGCTCGTCACTCCCGATGGGAGATCGCGTGTACGGCTCTCTTCGGCAGTGAGTACGGCGAGTTTGACCTGAGGCTGCAGACTCCGTATGGCGTCGATTTCAGCCCACTTGTAGAGGATTTTCGCCTTCAAGGACATGAGTCGCCACCCCTGCCGACGGTCGTCATCCAAGTCAAGCACACAGACAAGATCCTGAGGTCTGCCACCCAGTTCCCACCGATGACGAGTTTGGGCGACATCACCCCGGTCACCCAGCGTGAGGACGGTGATTCGCCCCGACGCATCGCGTTGCTAGACGGTCAAGGAATCGAGCACGGTACTTGGCGGGAGGGTGGACTTGTGGTCAACGATGAACGCCATCGTGAACACATCGCATCAGTCTTGCAAGCGGCCGGTTTCCCAGTTTCCGGAAGTTTGGCCGTCGATCCGTTTGACCTCAGGGGGGTCTGGCGCTACGGAGGTCTCGAGATCCAGGCAAGACGGCCTGACGAAGGCGAGGGGCTTCTCCTCCGAGCTGCAGACCGCAGCCATGAGATGGGTGCCCGCTACGACAGCACCACCCGGATTCTATGTGTGCAAGACATTCGGCTCGAGCAGGTGGTGCGTGCATACGCAGAGCGGGTGGGATTGAAACTTCACGGCCTCCGTCAAGCACCGTGGCCGTGGGAGCTTGATGACACCGTCGATCTCGTACAGACCCGGGAGAGCACGAGAGCCGAGGCCCGGAGGAACGCTGCTCCGGGCCGGCCCATTGGCGATGCAGCCCTTAGCCTCGTCCCCGAGGAAGTCCTGACTAGCGCACATGTCCGACCGTCTGACGAGCAGCCGTCCGTCGAGGGTGCGTTCGACCATGTTTATGAAGCTCATGTCGCGGAGCGGTCAGCGCTGTTTCCGGGGGCACGAATGACCGGTTCGTTGGCTGCTTGCAGACTCTGTGGCGCGCGATGCGGAGAGTTCACCACGGCTGCCTGTAGCGCTCTGCTTGCGTATTGTCAGCCCTGCATGATCGCCGCTGTGAAAGGCGTTTTGGACTCGCCGCGCGCTTCCGCAGCTTCGGCGATCAGTCTGATTGCTGGCGACGAATTCGATGGGCAGCCCATGCTGGAGTCGCAACTCGACGTCATCCACGTCGATCCAAGTCAGCCGCTAGAGCCGAGAGACATCGACCGGCTACTGCTCCTTCGCTTCGCCGTTCCGCGGGGCGTCTTTCCTTGGACCCACCTCCTGGCCGAGGCGGGGCTTATAGATGATGGTCTCCGGATGGCTCGCGGCACGATTCTCCCAGCCCGAGATGGACATCTGTGCCTCTCGCTTCGAGAAAAGGTTGTTGACGACTTTCTCTATCAGCACGACATTGAGCACGAGCGCGAGCCGCTTTATCCCCGTGATGTCGATCTGAACCCACGAGGGCGACTGCGAGCCGATTGGCTCCTGAGCGACGGCACCCTGGTCGAAATGTGGGGACTGCCCAATGATCCGGCGTACGCCGCCAAGATGACGATCAAGGAGCAGTTGGCGAACAAGCATCGCATTAGGCTTGTCGGTCTTCTGGACGAGGATCTCCAGAGTCTCGTCGACGTCTTCGCCGAATGGATCACCGAGGGTACAGACTGGCGTTGGTCGCCACTGCTGGTAGCCAGCCCTCGGTCGGCGAGGCGACCAGAGCCTAGACCGGACCCTCTCGCTCCGGGTGGCGGCGCGTTCCACGCTGAGAGTCGTCAAGAGCGCCTCCACAGGTGCCAGCAGGCTGTCGAACTCCGTGCCGCGGGGCGATCGCGTAAACAGATCGCGGCAGAGCTTGTCGTCTCCATCGACACTGTCGGGGGCCTACTACGGGATGGCACTTTCTATGCCGACCCCGAAGCCGATCCCGCTCGACTCGAGTTGGCGATGGACGCACATGACGCTTCGCAGGCAGGGATGACGAAGGCAGAGTTCCGTGCCAAGCGGGGGCTGTCTTTGGCCAAGAGCCACGAGTCGTGGCGTGACGGCGATGTCTTGTTCGGCGCTAGAGCTGGTGGCGTACTTTGACTGACTACACGGCTGACTACCTCCACCGACTGATCGATCTCGTCGCAGAGTTCGAGGTGGCCTTTGAATCCTGGATGGAAACGCAGAACGAAGGCGACGTGAGCAGCAGTCGTGGCCTCTTTCCAACCGTGTCACCGAGAGATGATGCGGATCCCGGTGAGCTTCGACGCCGTGAGTTGGAGGTGGCGCGAACTGCGGGAGCTGCGGCTCAAGCAGTTCGAGTTACAGGCGCCTACGTCATGGTTGCGGGACTGCGGCAGCCACTCGACCCGATCGCAAACTGGGCATTGATGCAGTCGATGAAGGCGTTGGTGGACGCTCACCTGATCCGCACGACAGCGGCCAACGTGCGAGGCCGTTTGGAAGCGATGCTGGTCGACGCCGAAGCAGCCACCGAAGCGGGCACGCCGGGACTGGTTCCGTCGCAGCTACACCCGCTGATATGGGCCGCTGCCGCAGACCACTGGACGACCCACCAGTATCGGGTGGCCGTGCGGGAGGCCGGTGAGACTCTAACGTCGCATTGGCGCGGACTGCTTGGCCGAGCAGACGTCGACGGGACGAAGTTCTGGGAATCGACTCTTGCAGACGGTGATCCCACTCCATTGAAGCCCAAATTGTCGTGGCCAGGCGACGACAACGACTTGACGGTCAAGAGCATGCGAGGCGGGACGCGGCGGTTGGCAAAGGGGCTGGCCGACTTCGCCACCGGAGTGAACCTGACGATCCGCAACGTCGCGACCCACTCCGGCGGTGAATTGAGCGAACAGGACGGCCTGGAGCGCCTGGCGGCATACAGCTACTTGGCGCGGTTGCTGGATCAATGCGAGATCCGACGGCACCCGGATGATTTGCTTCTAGGACAGGGCGGACAACTGAGTCAGCACGACCCAACCGAGCGTGGGTGAGCACCTCCACCCGTTAGTCGCGCCGCAAAGAGAGTCAGACGTCCTTTCCATGTGGCCTGCGCATGTGGATCATTGTGGTGAGCGGGAGTTCGATCGGGGCCATGTGATCGTCGCTCCGATTGTGGACTGCCGAAGAAAGGTACTCCCGAGCTGCGTCCTCGTGTCCCTGAGCCACCAGTACGGCTGCACGATCGACGCGCGCGATTTCGTCATAGGGCGAGGCCAGCGTCGCAGTCGTGACCGCCTCTGCAGCTCGATCCACGTCCTCTTCTTGGAGCGCAACGCTGACGACGTCGTGTGCGACGTCGACGATCGCGCAGGCCAGGATCTCGTCATCACGAGACTCGCTGTCGAGTAGCCAACTCCAACCGGTTTCGCGGAGATCGGAGAACGGTGGCCCGTCGACGAGCCGGAGAGCGGTGTCGAAGTCTTCTTGGCCCTCGTCTCCGCGGGCCTGGCCGCGAGCTCGAAGGCGTCGGAACAGGTCAGCGTCGACGAGCACGTCGTCGACTTGATAGGTCCAGACTCCCGCTTCGCCGGCGGCTCGTGTTTGTGTTGCGGGCGGCAGGTAGGGGCGGCCGGTGTGCGGGTTGTCGCCGAGCCACTTGCGGACCACGCCGATGTCGATGCGGACCCGGTCCTTGCTCATGGAGAACGCCTCAGCGACTTGCTGGGATGAGACCCCTTCGGGGTGCATGGCCAAGTAGGTGAGGAGCTCGACGTAGTGAGGCTTGCGGCGAGCGACTGCTGCTGGGTTGCCGTGTGCAGTGGCGCGCACGGGTCCGAGTATGTGCAGCTTGGGGACCCGGCTGTCACCGTCGAACCACGTGGCGACGTCCTCGTCGAGCAACGCATCGAGTACCGCGGGCGCTTCCTGCTGCGCGGGGTAGGAGGACTCATCCACGGTGTCGGGCTGAGCTGCGGCATCGGCGGTGTCGTCAGCTGTGTGCAGGACTTCCTGGGCTGCGGGCGGGGCGTCGGCGTACGCTGTCACGAGGTTCCCCGAGCGGTCAGTCGCTGCTCGCCATGCCGGCTCTTGAGAGTGCTGGCTGGGCGGCGGTACTGGAGCAGCGTCACGGGTGACTGCGACGATGGCTGCGGTCGCGGCGGCCTCGTCGGTCGTGAGTCCGGCGCTGGTGAGGTCGAGTCCGAGATCTTGGATGTGCAGGCGGCCGTCCCCGGTTAAGTGGAACGAGACAGCATCGGGGACAGGGGTGTCGCTTGAGGTCACCACAGTGGCGCCGAGCCGGCCGGTGTTGTTGGCGATGACTCGGATCAGCGGCTCGGCCACCTCGACGTTGCTCGCGATGACGGCGTGGAACATCTCAGGCTCGTTGTCACCGCGGGTCGCAAGCTCAGCCGTGAGTCGGTCGAGGACCCCGACGTCGCCGGGCTCATGGTGGTGGAGTCGCGCCGGATCGAGGTCGGCGAGTTGGGAGGCGACGCCGACCGTGTCGATGTCGGTGAGCAGGCTCCACGGGCTGAGCGTGAGTTCGGCGGTCATGGAGCGCGCGAGTGCGGCTGCCACTTCCTGGTCACCGGTGAGTGCGATGGTGCCGAGTTCTTCCAGGTTGGCCAACACCAGGTGCCCGTCGTCGGTGGCGCCGATGGTGCACAGCAAGGGCCAGGGCGCCGGGCTTTCGGGGTCGGGGAGCGGTTGGTCGAGTTCGAAGGTCCAAGCTTCGTCTGTGCCACTCCATCCGGGCGGTGGCGCGGCCGGTTCGGCGAGGTGGAGAATCACATGCTGGTCAGCGAACTCGATGTGCTGGAGTCGAGGCCGCGGCTGGCGCGTCAGCTCTAGCTCGTCGGCGAGGTGCCGTAGCAGGCGGTCGAGGTCCTGGAGTCGCGGCACCGTGCTGGCGCTGAGGCGTGCGGTCTTCTCGGCAGCGACCAGGTCCTGGGGAGGTGGTTCGATTACTTCGCCGGGGCTTCGGTAGCGCAATTGGGTACGGCGCTGGGCACGCAGGACGAGGAAGAGAGATCCTGCGAGGACGGTGCCGGCGCCGGTGAGGCCGGGCAGCAGCCAGGTGGGTGGACCGGAGATCTGGTCGACGTCGCTGGATTCCTCTTCGGTGGCTGTGTCTGCCGGTGCTTCGAGGTCGAGGGGTGGGGGAGCGGTTGTGGCTTCTGGAGGTGCGGTGGGTGCGGTCGCCGATGGAGGTTCCGGAATCGGATCATCGGGTGGGGTCTCCTGTGGCGGCGTCTCGACCGGTGGCGCGTCGTCGGGGATCTCGAGTTCCCAGCCCGGGTAGATCAGATCGGGATCGGTCAATGTGCGGCCATCGGGTTGAACGATGTCGTCGGAGGCTTCGAAGATATCGTCGTAGCGGGTCGGGTCGCCGAGCTCCTCATCGGCGATGTCCCACAACGTGTCTCCGGGTTCGACCACGTAGAGGTTGTCGGGATCGACCGCCGTGGTGGCTTCGCTTGCGGGGAGTTGCAGCACCGTGCCGGTGGTGAGGAATTCCGGTCCGTCGGGGAACAGGTCGGGGTTGAGGTCGACGATGTCGGTGAACCGAGTGCCGTCGCCGAGGTGCGTTTCGGCGATCTTCCAGAGGCTGTCATGGGCCCGGGTGGTGTACGACGCCGTCGCAGGAGCGGACTTCGCGGGGAGGACTGACGGCGAGGTTGCCTCATCGATCGGCTCTGCAAGAGATGCAGCAGGAGTCGGAGCCTGGACCTCAGTGATGCTGTCGGCGTGTGCCGGGGTAGCAGCCAGGGTGATGCTGAGCGGTTG
>DATCYH010000719.1:0-3416 GCA_036570405.1 Nocardioides sp. | reverse complement strand
AACCGGTAGCCGAACTCGGGGTCGTCGCGGTGGGCGTCGAAGATCGCGTTGGCCAGGTAGGCCTCACGCAGTTCCGACTCGGTGACCGGGACCGCCAACCACCGGTAGTAGGGCGAACGCGCCAAGCCGAGCACCTGCAGTGAGACCTCGGCCGGGGTCCCGCTCGCCGCGAGGCCTCTCACGAGCGGGTAGAGCCTTTTCCCGGGAGGTTCGCCTGGGACAGGTAGGCCGCCGCGCGACGCAAGACTTCGTTCTCCTGTTCCAGACGCCGGATCCGACGCCGTGCCTCACGCAGCTCAGTCGCCTGGTCCTTGGTGTCCCCGGGCTTGATCCCGTCCTCGATGTCGGCCTGTTTGAGCCACTTCGACAACGTCACCGGGTGCACGCCGAAGTCGTGCGCGATCTGCTCGAGAGTCTCGCCAGGACCGCGATCGCGGGCCACCCGGATCACGTCTTCCTTGAACTCCTTGGGATACCTGCCAGCCACAGTGGACATCCTTCCAGGCAGGACCCTCGTCCTAGCCGTTCTGGAAGTCCCCTATCCCTTCAGCAGACCCATTCCTCACGACAGACGACGAGCGATCGGCCTCAGTCTGCCTCAGTCCGATCTGCGTCACGGGAGGTCTGGCGAACCAGTCAGCCCAGATCGACGTTGCCCCACATCATCTTGGTCAGACGCGTTCGGACACGGATTGTTAGTCTCACATGATCGGGCGAGGCAGGCGCCAAGAGCCGGTCGGTCTCCACATTGACCCTTGTGATGAGGCGGTCGTCCTCCAACAACACGTGGCACGGATCCTCAGGCGAGGTCTCCCGCATCGTGTCGTGGACCTGACTTGGCTGTGCAGGTGCGCTCAGAGCGTCGAAGAGGGTCTTTAGTCTGTTGTCGATGTCGCCATCGATGACCAAGTCCCCTGGCGCAGCAGGTCTCAGCAGCAAGATGTCCAATTCCGGGCGCATTCCCAAGCGCTCGGACACAACCGCTGCGAACGTGTGCCCGTGCTTCTCGACCAAGGCCGACAACCCTCCCTCCTTTTCTGGCGGCTGGAGGAGCTCCGCGTGGCCTACGAGGGGCTGATGTGACCAAAGCTCGCGGAGCTGTGGATCCAGGGCGGACCGGATCTCCGCCTTGACCGACGGCTTGCCGCGCGCCGGGAGCGGACCGTCGTAATACAGCGTGAAGCGCATCAGAGTCGCCTCTCAGCTCGTCAAACTTGTTTTCGGCGCCATCAAGGTCGACTCCATGCTCAGCGATCAGTCGAAAGGCTTACATAACGTCAGTTCTTAAACAATTCGTAGGCAATCTCAATGTTCGCTGCATCTCGACATCAGTCCGCTCTCAGTGGGCCATGTCCACGAACCGGCTGTAGTGACCCTGGAACGCCACCGTGATGTCGCGCGTCTGCCCGTTTCGGTGCTTGGCCACGATCAGGTCCGCTTCGCCGGGGCGAGTCGACTCCTTCTCATAGACGTCCTCGCGGTGGAGCAGGATGACCATGTCAGCATCTTGTTCCAAAGAACCCGATTCGCGAAGGTCGCTCATCATTGGACGTTTGTCAGTTCTTTGCTCAGGACCACGGTTCAGCTGGCTCAGGGCGATGATCGGCAGCTCGAGCTCCTTGGCCAGCAGCTTGATCTGACGCGAGAACTCCGAGACCTCGAGCTGGCGCGACTCGACCTTCTTGCCCGACGACATCAGCTGCATGTAGTCGATCACGATCAGGCGCAGATCGTGGTTCTGCTTGAGCCGACGGGCCTTGGAGCGGATCTCCATCATCGTCATGTTCGGGCTGTCGTCGATGAACATCGGCGCCGACGACACCTCGCCCATCTTCCGGGCCAGGCGCGCCCAGTCGTCGTCGGTCATGTTGCCGTTGCGGATGTGGTTCAGCGGGACCTTCGCCTCGGCGGAGAGCAGCCGCATGGTGATCTCGGCGCGCCCCATTTCGAGGCTGAAGAAGACGCTGGCCAAGCCGTTGTGGATCGAGGCCGCGCGGCACAGGTCGAGGGCCAGCGTGGACTTTCCCATCGCCGGTCGCGCCGCGATGATGATCATCTGGCCCTTGTGCAGACCGTTGGTCAGGTCGTCGAAGTCGGCGAACCCGGTCGGCACGCCATAGATGCCTTCCTCGCGGTTGCCGATCGCCTCGATCTCGTCGAGGACGCTCTCCATGATGTCCGACAGCGGCGCGTAGACCTCCTGCGAGCGCCTGTCGGCGATCTGGTAGACCTCGGACTGCGCGGCGTCGACCAGCTTGTCGACCTCGCCCTCACCCGAATAGCCGAGCTGGACGATCTTCGTGCCCGCGTTCACCATCCGCCGCAGCACGGCCTTCTCGCGCACGATCTCGGCGTAGTAGCCGGCATTGGCGGCGATCGGCACGTTGGCCGACAGGGTGTGCAGGTATGGCGCACCGCCCACGCGCTCCAGCTCGCCGCGGCGTTGCAGCTCGTTGGCGACGGTGATCGGATCGGCAGGCTCGCCGCGGCCGAAGAGGTCGATGATGGCGTCGTGGATGATCTCGTGCGCGGGACGGTAGTAGTCACCGCCACGCATCACTTCGCTGACCTCGGCGATCGCGTCCTTTGAGATCAGCATCGAGCCCAGGACGCTCTGCTCGGCAGCGTTGTCCTGGGGCGGGGTGCGATCGTTGGCCGCGCGCGGGGCATTTCCGGGCTCGTAGGCAGCCGGTCCGTCACCCCACTGGTCGTCCGGTGGGAACTCCGGCGGTGGCCCGCTTCGGGAGTTGTCAGTCGTCGTCATCGACGGCTCCCTTCCTCGGTGTGTCCGGCCCGCGGAGGCCCCTCGGCGGGCTGCCGCACACGCTAGGTCCGAGCACCGACAACGGGTCCTCTGCTCGACTCAGCACCGGTGACCGTACGTGCCACCGGGACCCCCCGCCAAGTCAAACCACGAGAGTTATCCACAGGGCTTGGGGATAAGTCGGCAATGTCCGTGGACGACACGCACGCGACTGTGCACAGTCTGGGGAGAGCCCTGTGGAGAAGCGAGTCACATGCGTCACAGCACCCGCTCTGACCTGCACAAACGAGTTTCCGCAGCTGTGGACAGAAAACTGTTGAGAACTATTTTTCCACCCGACCCGTTCTCGGCCGCTGACATGTTTCTTTGTCGACATGGCATGTGGCGAACGCCAATGCCCACAGTTTGCACAGAGTTACCCACAGGGCCTTTGGGCCCGGTGTCAATAGTCCATTTCGTCGAATCTTCTCTAGGCTGACCCGGTGACGACGGAGCAGCGCGCGACCAACCGCAGCACGGACCGCGAGATCCTCCGGCTCGCCGTGCCTGCCTTCCTGGCACTCGTCGCCGAGCCGATGTTCCTGCTCGCCGACGCCGCCATCGTCGGCCACATCGGCACCCGCGAACTGGCCGGCCTGGGCATCGCCGGCGC
>DATCYH010000718.1:0-2377 GCA_036570405.1 Nocardioides sp. | reverse complement strand
TCGGCGCCGACGGGCGGGTCGCGCGGGCCTGGGTCTTCGTCCCGCAGGTTCCGCCGGCCCGGGCGAAGTCGCTGGTGGCGGATGCGAAGAAGAAGCGGACCGGCTGCACGACCAACGCCGGCGGCGGGTTCGGCTCCCCGGCCGTCGGCAGCGTGTGCCGGACCGAGGACGGCTCGCAGGCGACGTACGCCGGGCTCTTCGTCGATGCCTGGCTGTCCTGCTCGCTCGGCGTCCCGGACACGAAGGCACCCGCCCCCGAGCTGCGCGCGAGTGCCGGCGAGTGGTGCGTGGAGGCCGCGAAGGCCGCGAGCACTCCAGCTGGCTGAGCCTAGTCGGACTGGTCGGCGCCGCGACGCCAGCGGATGCCGGCCTCGAGGAAGCCGTCGAGGTCCCCGTCGAAGACCGCCTGCGGGTTACCCGACTCGAAGGTGGTCCGCAGGTCCTTGACGACCTGATAGGGGTTGAGCACGTAGTTGCGCATCTGGTCGCCCCACGAGGCCTGGACGTCGCCCTTGAGCTCGTCGAGGTGTGCCTTCTCCTCGGCCTTCTTCAGCGCGAGGAGCTTGGCCTTCAGCACGACCATGGCGCTGGCCTTGTTCTGGAGCTGGGACTTCTCGTTCTGGCAGGAGACCACGGTGCCGGTGGGGATGTGGGTGAGCCGCACCGCGGAGTCGGTGGTGTTGACCGACTGGCCGCCGGGACCGCCGGAGCGGTAGACGTCGACGCGGATCTCCTCGTCGGGTACGTCGATCTCGTCGGTCTGCTCGAGCACCGGGACGACCTCGACCGCGGCGAAGCTGGTCTGGCGTCGGCCCTGGTTGTCGAAGGGGCTGATCCGCACCAGGCGGTGGGTGCCGGCCTCGACGCTCAGGGTTCCGTAGGCATAGGGCGCGCGCACGGCGAAAGTGGCGGACTTGAGCCCGGCCTCCTCGGCGTAGGAGGTCTCGAAGACCTCGACCGGATAGTTGTGCTGCTCGGCCCAGCGGGTGTACATCCGCATCAGCATCAGGGTGAAGTCGGCGGCGTCGACGCCACCGGCTCCGGCGCGGAGGATCACCAGCGCCTCGCGGGCGTCGTACTCGCCGGAGAGCAGGGTGCGCACCTCGAGTGCGTCGACGGCGGCACGGGTCTTGCCGAGCTCACGCTCGGCCTCCTCCATGGTGTCGGCGTCGCTCTCCTCCTGGCCCATCTCGACGAGGACCTCGAGGTCGTCGATGCGCTCGGCGAGGTTGGTGAAGCGGTCGAGCTCACCGTTGAGCATGGAGAGACGACCAGTCACGCGCTGGGCGTTGTCCTGGTTGTCCCACAGGTCGGGCGCGGCGACCTGCTCGCCGAGGTCCGCGATCTCCTCGCGCATGGAGTCCAGGTCGAGCACCTGCTCGATGGTGTGCATCGTTGCCCGGAGCTGCTTGATCTCTGCGTCGAAGTCTGTACCTGCCACAAGGGTTGAGCCTACGTCACCGACCTGACCAATGACTCATCACCAGCCTGCCGCCCGGTGGCCCGGTGCGATTGACGGGCACTGGTTGGATGGAGGCATGAGCACCCCGCAGCGTCCCGCGCGCCCAGCACGTCCGCTTGTTGAGCTGGTCGTGGAGTCCACCGAGTGGCTGAGCCCGCACCTGGTCCGAGTGGTCGCCGGCGGGTCCGGGTTTGCCCAGTTCACCGACAACGGGTCGACAGATCACTACGTGAAGATCCAGTTCGAGGACGTGACCAGGACCTACACGCTGCGCTGGGTGGATGCGGCCGCGCAGCGGCTCGCGATCGACTTCGTCGTGCACGGCGACCAGGGACTTGCCGGGCCATGGGCGGCATCGGCGCAGGCAGGCGACGTACTGCGCTTCTCCGGCCCGGGCGGCGCCTGGTCACCTGACCCGGCGGTCGACTGGCACCTGTTTGCCGGGGACTCCTCGGCACTGCCCGCGATCGGCTCCGCCATCGACGCCCTGCCGGCAGATGCCCACGGCGTCGCGCACCTGGCGGTCGAGGACTCCGCGGAGGTGATCGACCTTCCCGCGCCCGAGGGTATCGAGCTGCGCTGGCTCTTCCACTCCCCTGCTGGCCGTGACCCGTCGCTGCTCGCAACCAGCATCGCCTCGACGCCCTGGCCTGAGGGCCGGGTGGGGGTCTTCGCCCATGGCGAGCGCGAGTCGATGAAGGCGATCCGTGCGCTGCTCCGCGAGCGGAGCGTGCCGCGTGAGGACATCTCACTGTCGGGCTATTGGGCACATGGGCGCACCGAGGACAGGTTCCAGGCCGAGAAGCGGGAGCCGATCGGGAAGATCGAGGACTGACTGGCCGGGGTGAGGGCCTCCACACCCCTAGGGGTGTAGACACGCACCGTAGCGTCGTAGGTATGAGCGCAATAACGGTG
>DATCYH010000717.1:0-4801 GCA_036570405.1 Nocardioides sp. | reverse complement strand
CAGGCTGACCCAGCGCTCACCGGCACCGACGTCGTCGTGCTCGATGAGGTGCACGAGCGACACCTGGACGCGGACCTGCTGCTGGCTCTGCTCCTCGACATCCGCGCCAACCTGCGCGACGACCTGCGCGTGGTCGCGATGTCCGCCACGGTGGAGGCAGATCGGTTCGCGCGACTCATCGGAGGCGACGAACCGGCGCCGGTGATCGGCGTACCGGGCGCGCTCCATCCGGTCACTGAGCTGTGGCGCCCGATGCCGCCCGGGCAGAGGCGCACCGATGCGCGCGGCATCACCCCGGCCTTCCATGACCACCTCGCGGCGACGGTGTGTGAGGCGCTGGCCGAGCACGAAGGCGATGTGCTCGTCTTCGTGCCCGGGGCGGCCGAGGTGGAGGCGAGCGTACGTCGCCTCGCCGGCGCCGCGTCGGCGCAGGGAGTGGCCGTGTACCCGCTGCACGGCAGGCTCTCAGGCACCGAGCAGGACCGGGCGCTGACCGAGGGGCCGGGCCGACGGGTGGTGGTCTCCACGGCCGTGGCCGAGTCGTCCCTGACAGTGCCCGGCGTGCGGATCGTGGTGGACGCCGGCTTCTCCCGCGAGCCGCGCACCGACCATCGCCGGGGACTGGCCGGGCTGGTCACGGTCGCGGTCAGCCGGGCCGGAGCCGAGCAACGTGCGGGACGAGCGGGCCGCCTTGGGCCGGGCGTCGTACTGCGGTGCTGGTCCGAGGCAGATCATGCGCATCTGGCTGCGCACCCCGTGCCGGAGATCGTCACCGCGGATCTCACCTCCTTCGCGCTCGAGGCCGCCCGATGGGGCAGTGACCGACTGGTCCTCCTCGACCAGCCGACGGCACCTGCTCTGGCGGCGGCCCGACAGACATTGACCGGGATCGGCGCCCTGGACGATGCCGGTCGGATCACCGAGCGCGGTCGACAGATCGCCCAGGTGCCCACCGACCCGCGGTTGGCGCGAGCCCTGGTTGACGGCGCCAGCCTGGTCGGTTCGCGACGCGCTGCGGAGGTGGTGGCGTTGCTCGCCGAGGACGTGCGGGCACCGGGAGCCGACCTGGTTGCTGCGTTGCGGGCGATGCGTGGCGGTCGCGGTTCGGGTTCGTGGCGCGCGCAGATGAAGCGGCTCGAGGCCCTGGCCGGATCTGGCGACCGGGGGAGCGGCCTCACCGATGATGTCGCCGTCGGGCTGATCGTGGCGTTGGCCCACCCGGATCGGATCGCGCGACGGCGCCGCAGCTCCGGGAGCTATCTGCTGGCCTCGGGGACCGGGGCCGCCCTGGACCCGCGGGATCCGGGTCCGCTCGCCGGCCTGGAGTGGCTCGCGGTCGCCGACGCCGACCGGCGCCAGGGCAGCCGCGAGGCGATCATTCGCTCCGCCGCACCGCTCACCGAGGACCTGGCCCTGGAGGCCGCTGCCTCGCTGTGGACCGAGCAGGACCGGGTGGGCTGGGAGTCAGGACGGGTCGTGGCCGAGCGGAGCACCACGCTCGGAGCCATCGAGCTGGCCAGCGCTCCGATTCCGGACCCACCGGTCGAGCTCGTCATCGCCGCGATCCGCGACGGACTCGCCAAGGAGGGCCTGGACGTCCTGCGCTGGACCGAGTCCGCAACGGCCCTGCGCAGGCGGCTCGACTTCCTGCACCGCACACTCGGCGAGCCGTGGCCGGACGTGGGGGACTCGGCACTGACCGAGGACGTCGAGGCGTGGCTCGGACCTGACCTGGCCAGGGTGCGAGGCACCAGGGACCTGGCTCGGATCGACGTGACCGGTGCCCTACGGCGGCTCCTGCCCTGGCCCGAGGCCGGTCGGCTCGACGAGCTCGCGCCGGAGCGGGTCGAGGTGCCAAGTGGATCGAACGTTCGGGTTGACTACTCCGGGGAACAGCCGGTCCTGGCGATGCGGCTCCAGGAGGTCTTCGGCTGGACCAGCGTGCCCCGCCTGGCCGATGGGCGGGTGCCACTGCTGCTGCACCTGCTGTCGCCGGCCCAGCGACCGGCGGCGGTCACCGCGGATCTGGACTCGTTCTGGGACAACGGCTATCCGGGCGTGCGGGCCGACCTGCGGGGGAGATATCCCAAGCACCCGTGGCCAGAGGACCCGCGGAGCGCGCCACCGACTCGACGTACCAAACGGGCCGGAGGCCGAGAGTAGGGCGGGTGGGGCTCGAACCCACGACCCAAGGATTATGAGTCCTTTGCTCTAACCGACTGAGCTACCGCCCCTCAAACCGGGGACAGCCTATCTGCGCGCGTCCCGTCGCCTCCGGGCACCCGGCCGTGCGGCGGACGTCAGGTCAGCCGATGAACTCCACCGAGTAGGTCGGGCCCACGGGTTGCTCGGCGCGTTGTAGACCTTCGCGATAGTTCACGGTGACGCGCCCGACCTCGACCTTGGCCGCACTCGGGGACTCGACGCTGAGGATCAGCTGATCCGTGCCCAGGCGCAGGTCATTGCCCTCGGCCTCGACCACGTCGGTGCAGAACTGGGTCGGATCGGTGGTCTCGGCGATCGAGCCGCCCTTGCAGATCCACGCCTTCACCGTCACTCCGGGTGCGGAGGCCTTCGGGATGTCCACGTCCTTGACGGTGAGCTCGCGCCCGGCCTGAGCACCGTTGGTGACACCCAGGTACACCGATCGTCCGGCCTTGGTCGTCGCCGACTCCGTGCGGTCCGGGGTCGTCAGGGCCTGGGGGTGGCCGAGCCACCACAGGCCGATCGCCACCAGGGCGAAGGCGACAGGAAGCCACAGCCAGCGCAACCAGCGATGGGGGCCCACCTCAAGGGCACGGGGTAGCAGCCCCGCGTTCGAACTCATGCGGGACACATTAGGCGCGCTCGGCCCGGTTTGTCCCCGGGATGGCAAGGTGTCTCGCACCAACTGCGTAACGTCCGGGGTGGCCCAGCGGTTGACCCGGTCACCCGCACCTCTTGGCGCGGCCGACACCGTGCCCGCAGCGCCGAGGAGAACACCCACGATGACCATGCTCGAGCGTCCGATCCTCGAGGGAACCGTGGCCGTGCGCGAGGGTCGTCGGCTCGGCTTTGCCGAGTACGGCGCCCGCGACGGCGCCGCCGTGATCTGGATGCACGGCACACCCGGCGCCCGGCGTCAGATCCCGGTCGAGGCCAGGGCGTACGCCGTGGCCAACGGCGTACGGATCATCGGTCTGGACCGTCCCGGGATCGGGTCCTCCACCCCGCATCTCTATGGCTGCATCGCCGACTGGGTGGGGGACCTGGAGGTCCTCGCGGACACCCTGGGCGTCGAGACGATGAGCGTGGTCGGCCTGTCGGGCGGAGGCCCCTACGCGTTGGCGGCAGGCGCGGCCCTGCCGGACCGGGTCAAGTCGGTCGGGGTGCTCGGAGGGGTGGCACCGACCATCGGGCCGGAGGCGGCCACTGGCGGTATCGTCCAGCTCGCCGTACGCCTGGCCCCCGCGGTGACTCCGCTGCGGATCCCGCTCGGTGTTGCGCTGACCCAACTCATCCGGTTGGTCCGTCCGCTGGCAGGTCCGGCCCTGGACCTCTACGCAGCGGTGCAGCCGGACGGCGACAAGCACCTGCTGGGCCGTCCCGAGTTCAAGGCGATGTTCCTCGACGACCTGTTGAACGGCTCGCGCTTCCAGACCTCGGCCCCGCTCAACGATGTCGTGCTCTTCGCCCGGGACTGGGGCTTCCGGGTGGCCGACATCGCAGTGCCCGTCCGTTGGTGGCACGGCGACGCGGACCACATCGTTCCCTTCGCCCACGGCGAGCACACGACCTCGCTGATCCCTGACGCCGAGCTGCACACGATCTCGGGGGAGAGTCACCTCGGCGGCCTGGGCATCGCGGAGGAGGTGCTCGGGACGCTCAACTCGTTGCTCGAGCGGGCACCGGTGCGGCGAGCACGCTGAGCCGTCGCCGATTCACTGGCATTCTCGGGCAACATGGGTCACAATGACTCCATAACTACACACCTGTCACTCGTGTGACTTCATCTCTGCATGTCGATACCGCTGGGGAAGGCGTATCTCGACGCCTTGAGATGAGGAGGTCACAGTGACCACGACTGCTAAGCGCACCGGCAACCCAGTGACGAGGGGAATTCTCTTCGTTCACTCCGCGCCGTCCGCACTGTGCCCTCACATCGAGTGGGCAGTGGGCGGCGTCCTCGGCGTTGCCGTCAACCTTGAGTGGACCCCGCAGCCTGCGCAATCGGGGACCTACCGGGCCGAGCTCTCCTGGACCGGAGATGCCGGCTCGGCTGCTGCTGTGACCTCTGCCCTGCGCGGGTGGAACCACCTCCGCTTCGAGATCACCGAGGAGCAGACCGTCTCCACGGAGGGGTCGCGCTACTCCTTCACGCCCGAGCTGGGCGTCTTCCACGCCGTCACCGGCATGCACGGCGACATCATGATCCCCGAGGACCGACTCAAGGCCGCCGTCGTCAAGGCTGCGCTCGGCGAGACCACCGTGCTCAACGAGATCGACAAGCTCCTGGGCAAGCCGTGGGACGACGAGCTCGAGACCTTCCGCCACGCCGGGGACGGTGCCCCCGTGCGTTGGCTGCACCAGGTCGTCTGACGCGACAGGGGAGTGGACCCGGTGCTCCGCGCCGGGGCGAGGAGCACACTGAGCTCATGCTGACTCGTCGCGCAGGCCCCACGGTGTCGGCCCGCCCTGTGTCGGCCCGCCCTGTGTCGGCCCGCCCTGTGTCGGCCCGCCTTGTGTCGGCGCCCTTCGTGTCGGTCTGCCTCGTGCTGGCCGGATGCAGCCCCGCCACCGATCGAGACGGTGACAAGCAGGA
>DATCYH010000716.1:0-2717 GCA_036570405.1 Nocardioides sp. | reverse complement strand
CCGGGAACAGGTCGAGGGTGTTCTCGGCAAGGATGGCCACGTGGTCACCGCGTCGCAGGCCGAGTGCCTCGAGGGCCCGGGCGATCCGGTTCGACGCCGCCTCCAGCTGCGCGAAGCTCAGGGACTTGCCGCTGGCTCCGTCGATCACTGCTGGCTTGGCGCCCTGGGTCCGGGCCAGGTCTGAGAGGTGCATCAGGTCACTCCTTCTCGCGCGTGAATCGTGCTGCCGCGTCGCTGAACGGACGCAGGGCAAGGCCGGTCAGGGCCGGTGCCCGCTCGGCAAGGGCCAGGGCGTCCGCACGGGAGCGCCCGTCCTGCAGGGCGAGGTACTCCATCGTTGTGCGTACGCCGCGCCGGGGCAGTCCGGCAATTCGCGTGGCCCACTCCAGGCCGGCTGCCTCCAGCTCGGCGCCGGGAACCACCTGGTTGACCAGGCCGATCCGCTCCGCGCGTTCACCGTCGAGCACGGTTCCGAGCAGGATCAGCTCGCGGGCACGGTCGGTGCCCACCAACCGGGCAAGGCGCGCTGCCATCCCCCACTGACCGATCCCGAGCCCGGTGCGGCGCAGGTGCCAGTCGGAGAGGGCCGCGGTCTCGGCGGCGATCCGGAGGTCGCAGGCCAGGGCCAGCTCGAGTCCGCCCGTGGTGCAGACCCCGTCGATCAGGGCGATCGAGGGCTTGGGCAGGTCGTCGATCGCGGTCATCAGTGCGGCCGCCCGGGGGAACGGTTTCGCGTCCGGATCGAGCGCCTCCTTCAGGTCGGCGCCCGCACTGAAGCACGGCCTGCCGTCCGTTCGCGGCGCACCGGTCAGGAGCCAGGCGTGGACCTGGTCGTCTGCCGCGATCCTGCCCACGGCGTCGTCCAGCTCAGCGAGCAGTCCGGCGTTGAGCGCATTGGCCACGTCCGGCCGGGCGAGTCGCACGCGGACCACGTGCTCGGCCACGACGGCGTACTCAAGGTGGTGATACATCCTGGTTGCGTCAGTGGGCCGGTTGCACGTTGTTGGCCAGGAACTGCTGCACCACGTTCCGGCGCACGAGCTTGCCGGTCTCGGTGCGGGGCAGCTCGGCCCAGAAGACGAACTCGTCGGGGGTCTTGCTGCTGCGCAGGGCATCGCGGACGAACTGCCTCAGCTCGTCGGAGGTGGTCTGGTCCCCATCCCGACGCACGGCGGCCGCGACGATGCGCTGGCCCCACTCCTCGTCGGGGACACCGATCACAGCGACGTCGACGATGGCCGGATGGCGCTGCAGGACGGCCTCGATCTCGGCCGGCGCGATGTTCTCCGCACCACGGATGATGGTGTCGTCGCTGCGCCCACCGATGAAGAGGTAACCCTCCTCGTCGAGGAAGCCCTCGTCGCGGGTGTCGAAGAAGCCCCGCTCGTCCAGCTGCTTGCCGATGCCGGCATATTCGGCGGAGACCTGATCGCCGCGCAAGAAGATCCGGCCCTTGTGCCCGGCCGGAAGCACGTCACCCAGCGCGCCTCGGATCTCCAGCTCGATGCCCGGCAACGCCCGCCCGACCGAACCCAGGCGGGCACGCTCGAAGGGGTCCTGGCTCTGGTAGGCCGCGCGGTGGTCCTCCGGGCCGAGGACGGCAACGGTGGAACTGGTCTCGGTCAGACCGTAGGCGTTGACGAAGTCGAGTGTCGGCCACAGGTCCATGGCTCGCTCGATGACCGCGCCCGGCATGGGGGCACCGCCGTAGGCGAGGCTCTGCAGGGACGGGACCGACTTCTCGGCTTCGCTCTCCAGGATCCTCAGGAGCATCGTGGGCACGACCAGCGCGTTGGTGATCGCCTGGTCGCGGACCAGCTCGAGCCACTCCACGGGCGTGAACTGTTCGAGGACGATGAACCGACGCCCGGCATAGAGGTTCGTGATCACGTTGGCGACAGCGGCAATGTGGTAGGGCGGCACACTCATCAGGGCCGCTGAGGTGTCCGCTGCCGAGGCGAACTCGACAGTGCCGAAGACGTAGGAGACCAGGTTCTCGTGGCGCAGCAGCACGCCCTTCGGCGCGGAGGTGGTGCCGCTGGTGTAGATGACCACGGCCGGATCGTCGTTGAAGCACGGCTCCGGCTCTGCGGCTGCCGCGGTGGTCGTGTCGGTCATCCACTGCTCGGGGGTGAGCACCGTGCGGCCGGCAGGGATGATCGGGTGGGCTCCGGGGTGGGCGATGACGAGAGCACTGGGGTGGTTGGCGAGAAGCTGTTCCAACTGCTCCACGCCGAGTCGATAGTTGAGCGGAACCAGCGGGACCCCGGCGTAGGCTGCGGCGAACATCGCGACAGGGAAGGCCGGACCGTTCACGGCCAGGTAGACGATCGAGTCCGCGCCGGACCCGGCCACGAGCTCCGCGCCGCGGACCGCTCGTCCACGCAGCTGGGCTGCAGTCAATCCACCTTCACGCTCGCCGACGATCACGCGATCCCCGAAGCCGTCGCAGGCCATGTCGAGCAGCATCGTCAGGTTCATCGGTTCCTCCTCGGTGGCCACGTCCTCCTGTGGTCGCTGTCACAGGCTATCGTTATTCTCTCGAATAGTACAATGATTGAACTCAAAGGCCAACCGGCCGCACCCAAGGAGTCTGCCCCCGATGCCCCACGCATTGCCCGCCCTGGTCCTGATCGACCGTCCATCCCGCGGCTATGCCGTGGTCACCCTCAATCGCCCCGCGAAGCTCAATGCACTCTCGCGCCAGCTTGTCGACG
>DATCYH010000715.1:0-4751 GCA_036570405.1 Nocardioides sp. | reverse complement strand
GTGCGCAGTGCCCGGATGCCGTTGCCGATCCACGGGACGACTGCCTGCATCTCCCAGACCGTGTCACCCTCCAGCGTGGCGGTCCACGGGTCCGGCTCGGCGTTGGCGTCGCCCTGGGTGCGGACGGCGATGGTGCCGTCCTCGTTGTTGATGACTTCGATGACCCGGTGCGTCTCGACGCGGTGGTCCTCGACCGGGATGTGATAGCTGATCACGTCGCCGACCTTGACGTCCTGCGCAGGTCGCGGGACCGAGACGACGACGTCGCCGGGGGTGATCCCGGGTTCCATGCTGCCGGTGAGCATGGTGGCCGTGCGATAGCCGAAGACGTGAGGTCCGACGGCCAGCAGCCCGAAGCTCAACAGGCACCCGACCAGCACCAGGGTGAAGAGGACATTCGCAAGACGGACGAGGATGTCGCGTAGTTGCTTCATGGTCTTCTCCTTCACCGGTGCTGGTCGGGTCTGTCGGGGGCTGGTCAATCAGTCAGGCCGTGTGTCAGCGAGCCTCACCGGCACGCTGCGTGGCGGTGAAGCTGAAGTTCACCGAGTTGTTGAGGCCCTGGTAGGTGTTGTCGGCGGCCTCGGGCAACGCCAGGGTCACCCGCAGGTTGGCGGCCTTGGCGGAGCTGTTCAGGTCGGTGAGCGCCTTCGGCATCGCGACGTTGGCCAGCGCCGGGCTTCCCTGGGGGATCACCGAGGTGGTGGTGCCGGAGCAGGTGAGGTCGTTCGTGGTGGCGCTCTTGACCCACGCCACCGAGCAGGCGTCGACGGCCAGCTTGATGCCGTTCGTGCCGCTCTTGAGCAGGTTGTCGGTGGCCATCGTCGTGGTGAGCGTGACGCCACCGAACGACTCGGAGGTGGCAGAGCGAGTCAGCTGGACCGCGCGCTGGGCGGTGTCGGTCGGGACCATGTTGGTGACGGCCACGTCGAGGCCGCGGGTGGCCTGCGAGCTCATGTTCATCGTGACGACGCCGGTGCCGACGCTGGTGTCGGCGGCGGTGGTGGAGGTGAACGAGCCGTAGGTGCCCAGTCCGGCGACACCGGCCGCGGCAACCACGAGGGCGGCGGAGGCGAGGATCTTGACGGAGTTCTTGCGGCCGGACTTGGTGTTGGTGCGCATGGTGTGAGTCCTTCGGTGAGACCAGCCCCGCTGGTCGGTTTCTCTGACAAACAGAACTCTGCCGGGGCCATCTCAAGCCAACGGCTCGCGATTGCGCAGGGAATCCTCAAGAGATCCGCAAGAACGCACGGGTGCGGCCGTTCACCGCGCATTCACTCGATGAGAGCGGCCTCATCGTCACCTCACGCATGCCTCACCAGAACTGATCAGGGTGGTCGCACATCCCCCCACGAAAGGCTGACCACGATGAAACGCATCCTGGCCCTGATTGCCGCCCTGCCGATCCTCGCCGCCCTGGGCTCGCTCGGCGTCGCGGCTCCCGCGAACGCGGACGACCGGACCTGCCGCGGCACCATCGGAAGGACCACTGTCGACGGCAACATCCACGTCCCCACAGGCGCGACGTGCACGTTGGTCCACACGAACGTGAAGGGCAACATCAAACTCTCCAGCAGTTCCACCCTGAACGCTCGCGGAGTGCGGGTGGACGGTGACATCCAGGGTTGGAAGACTCGCCGCGTCGACGTGAAGTCGAGCTCGACCCGGCACTCGACGATCGAGGGAAACATCCAGCTCAGGTCGAGCGGTTATCGCGGTGGAGTCATCAACCAGGCTCGCGTGGACGGTGACATCCAACTGTTCAGCAACCGTGGCCGGTTCTCGGTGAGCCGCAACGTGGTCGACGGAAACCTGCAGTGCAAGTCCAACTACCCCGCTCCGACGGGCTGGGGGAACAAGGTCCAGGGCAACAAGGAGGGCCAGTGTCGCCGGATGTGAGTGCAGCACGATCTGACTGACGACCGACCTGACCGCCGGTCTGACCGCTCGGGCACCCGCCGTTAGTCTCGGTGGGTGCCCGAGCCGTCCTTGACCGTCGTCCTGCTCCTGGTGCTGGCCGCAGTGGCTGCGGGCTTCGTGGACGCGGTCGTGGGTGGCGGTGGCCTGATCCAGTTGCCGGCCCTGGTCATCGGCCTGCCCGGCGCGTCACCGGTGCAGCTGCTGGCGACCAACAAGCTGGCGAGCTTCTGCGGCACGACGGTCAGCTCGGCGACCTTCTATCGACGGATCAAGCCGGACCCGAAGACGTTCCTGCCGCTGATGGCGTTCGCCTTCCTCGGCGCGGCAGCGGGTGCGGCGGCGGCCTCGCTGATCCCGGAATCGGCGTTCAACCCGATCATCCTCGCCGTCCTGGTTGTGGTCGGCGCCTACGTGCTGTTCAAGCCGGATGTGGGCCAGCTGACCGAGCTCCGGTTCGAAGGTCGACACCACACGTTCGGGGCGATGATCACCGGTCTGGTGATCGGGTTCTATGACGGAGCGCTCGGACCGGGCACCGGCTCCTTCTTCGTCTTCACGTTGGTCGGCCTGCTCGGCTACAACTTCCTCGAGGCCTCCGCGAAGGCCAAGCTGGCCAACTGGGCCACCAACCTGGCCTCGCTCGTCGTCTTCATCCCGCAGGGTGCAGTGATGTGGAAGATCGGCCTGTTGATGGGCCTGGCCAACCTGGCCGGCGGCTACATCGGAGCCCGGAGCGCGATCGCCAAGGGTGCGACGTTCGTGCGGGTGTTCTTCATCGTGGTGGTGTCCGCGTTCATCGTCCGGATCGGCGGCGACGTGGTGGGCCTGTGGTGAGCGGCTATCTGACCCTCGCCCGCGACGCGTCGGTCGAGATCGAGGTCAAGCGATCGCGATTCCTCTGCACTCTGGCCCGTGTCGAGGACGAGGGCGCCGCCCGTGCGGTGATCGATCGACTGCGCAAGGAGCACTGGGATGCGCGGCACACCTGCTCGGCCTTCGTGCTCGGTCCCGACGGTGCCCTCCAGCGCTCCAACGACGACGGTGAGCCGGCCGGCACGGCAGGTGCACCGATGCTCGAGGTGCTCCGCGGCCAAGAGGTGTGTGACGTCGTCGCCGTCGTCACCCGCTGGTTCGGCGGCGTGCTGCTGGGTGCAGGCGGTCTGGTTCGCGCCTATGGCGATGCGGTGCGTGCCGGCCTGGAGGAGTCCGGGACGCGACGACGCCGACTGGTCATCGAGCTCCTGGTCGAGGTCTCGCACGCCGAGGCAGGACGCCTCGAGACGGAGCTGCGTCAGCGCGGCGTGACTGTGCTGGAGACGACGTACGCCGCCAACGTGACGTTCCTGCTCGGCGTGCCGGCGGGTGGCGCGGGTGACATCGAGGGCCTCCTCGGCGAGCTCACCGCCGGAGCGGCAGAGCCGCTCGAGGTCGGCTCCCGGTGGGTCGACGCCTGATCACTCGGCCGTGACGTAGAACCAGCGCCCGGCCCGGCGGGCGAAGGTGCTCCGCTCGTGCAGGGCGTCGGTGCCCGAGGCGTCGCGATAATGCGCGCGGAACTCGACCACGCCGGTCTCGTCGGTAGGGCCGCCGTCGACGACGTCGAGGATCTCCAGCGCGAGCCAGGTCGTGCCGGGCTGCTGCTTGGGGAGCTCGGGGCGGGTCCGCGGGTGCCAGGTGCGAAACACGTAGTCGAGATCGTCGACCGCGTAGGCCGCATATCGCGAACGCATCAGCTCCTGCGCAGTGGGCGCGGCCTTGGCGCCGCGGTGGAACCACCCGCAACAGGCGTCGTACGTCGTTCCGCTGCCGCACGGGCACTCAGCAGCGCCGCGCGAGCCGAAGGGGAGGCCAGACATGTGGGTACGGTAACTGGATGAGCGCCGAACGGACCGATCCGCCGCTGCACGGGGACGAAGCCACCATGATGCGTGCCTTCCTCGACTACCAGCGCCACACATTTCGCGCCAAGTGCGCAGGACTCGACGCCGAGCAGCTCGACCGGTCGCTGGCGCCGAGTGAGATGACCCTGGGCGGGATGATGAAGCACCTCGCCCTCGTCGAGTCCAACTGGTTCTCCCACGTGTTCAAGGGCAACCCCGACGTGGCGCCGTGGGACAGCGTCGACTGGGACGCCGACGCCGACTGGGACTGGCACTCAGCCAAGCACGACAACCCCGAGGACCTACGTCGCCTCTTCGACGAGTCGGTGGCGGCCAGCGACGCGATCCTCGACCTGGGCGATCCGCTGGAGACGCCCTCTGTGCAGACCAGCCGCCGCACCGGAGAGGGGAAGTTCAGCCTGCGCTGGATCATCCTGCACATGATCGAGGAGTACGCCCGCCACAACGGGCACGCCGACCTGATCCGCGAGGCGATCGACGGGCAGACCGGCGAATGACCAATCACGAGATCCGTCCCGCCACCGCGGCCGACTGGGACCAGATCTGGCCGTTCTGGCGAGACCTATGCCTATCCCACCGGTGCGACCAGCGAGGAGGCCAGCGGCTGGTGGCTCGAGCAACCACCCGGGGCAACCGTCGTCCAGTGGCACCGTGACCAGGGCTTCCGCGGGTTCCAGTTCAACGCCGTGGTCGAGACCAACACCGCGGCGATGAAGCTGTGGCAGGACCTCGGATTCGAGATCATCGGCACCGTTCCCGGCGCGTTCGCCTCGACCGCGCACGGCTTCGTCGGACTGCACGTGAAGTTCTGCGATCTCACGTCCGACAGCACCCGTTGAATGAGCGGGCTAGCGTGGGGCCCGTGACTTCTCCAGCGATCAAGACCCTCGGCGAGCTCCGCACCTCCGGCCACGAGCTCAAGGACCTCCG
>DATCYH010000714.1:0-3135 GCA_036570405.1 Nocardioides sp. | reverse complement strand
CCCGGCGCTACCTGCCCACCGGCGAACCGACCAACGTCGAGTCCCTGGTGGAGGGACAGATGCTGACCGTGGTCGCGGACGTGCTGAGCTCGCGGATCGCGCCCTACCAGGACCGGCGCACGCAGCGCACGGCATACCGCGTCGAGGCGGTGATCAAGACCGACGGCCCGGCCCTGCGCCTGACCACCTTCGCGAAGAGCAAGCACGTCGCCGACTGGCAGGTCGAGCGCCTCGTGCCCGGGGCCAAAGGCGTCTTCACCGGCAAGGTCAACAAGTTCAACAACAACTGGCAGCTGGCCCACCCCCAGATGATCATGCTGACCGACGAGCCGGGCGATGCCCGCACGGAGTCCGCCCTGGCCATGGCCGAGGGCCTCAAGTCGCTGTTCCCGATCTACTCGGTGACCGGGCCCGTGGAGACCTGGGACATCCAGCGCGTCATCTCCTTCGCCCTCACCGTCGTCGACGAGATCCCCGAGGTGCTGCCGGAGTCGGTGCGTGCGGAGCACCGGCTGGTCGACGTGCACACAGCGCTGCGGTGGATCCACTCGCCCGACGACCAGGCCCAGCTCGGCGCCGCCCGCAAGCGGTTCCGGTTCGAGGAGGCGCTGGTCACCCAGCTCGTCCTGGCCCGGCGTCGCGCGGCCCACCGGGCCCTGGGCACCGTTCCCCGTGCAGGTGGGGGAGGACTGCTGCAGTCGTTCGACGAGTCCCTGCCGTTCACCCTCACCCAGGGGCAGCAGGAGATCGGACAGGTCCTCGAGGAGGAACTGGCCGGCACCCACCCGATGAACCGGCTCCTCCAGGGTGAGGTCGGCTCCGGCAAGACCCTGGTTGCGTTGCGGGCGATGCTCCGAGTGGTCGACTCGGGGGGACAGGCCGTGCTGCTCGCACCGACCGAGGTCCTGGCCCAGCAGCACCACCGGTCGATCACCGCGATGCTCGGTCCGTTGGCCGAGGGCGGCCTGCTCGGGGGCAGTGAGCACGCCACTGTCGTGGACGTGCTCACTGGGTCGATGACCAAGGGGCAGCGCAGGGAGGTCCTGCTGCGGATGGCGAGCGGGGAGTCGGGGCTGGTGATCGGAACCCACGCCCTCCTCGAGGAGCACGTGTCGTTCGCCGACCTCGGGCTGGTGGTCGTCGACGAGCAGCACCGCTTCGGCGTCGAGCAGCGGGCAGCCCTGGTCGACAAGGCCGAGAAGCCGCCCCACGTGCTGGTGATGACCGCGACCCCGATTCCACGCACGGTGGCGATGACGGTCTTCGGTGACCTGGAGATCTCCACGCTGCGCGAGCTGCCGGCCGGCCGGGCACCGATCCAGACCAACGTGGTCGCGCTCAAGGACCATCCGGCCTGGATCAGTCGGGTCTGGGAGCGGGTCCGCGAGGAGGTGGCGAAGGGCCACCAGGCGTATGTCGTGTGTCCGCGGATCAGCGGCAACGACGAGGAGGAGGGCCAAGTCGACCAGCTCGACGTGGACTCCGAGGGTGCCGAGATCCAGGCCGCCCGAGAAGGCCAGCTGGCAGCGGTCGAGGAGCTCTGCCCACAGCTCGCAGCGGGTCCGCTGGCCGGACTCAAGGTCGAGGTCCTGCACGGGCGGATGGCGCCCGAGGACAAGGACCGGGTGATGCGCGCCTTCGCTGCGGGGTCGATCGATGTGCTGGTTTCGACCACGGTGATCGAGGTCGGCGTGGACGTCGCGAACGCCACTGCGATGGTGCTGATGGACGCGGACCGCTTCGGTGTCTCCCAGCTGCACCAGCTGCGTGGGCGGGTGGGACGTGGCGGACTTCCGGGGTTGTGCCTGCTGGTCAGTCACTGCGACCTGGGCACCCCGGCGCGCGAGCGTCTCGACGCGGTCGCCGCGACCACGGACGGCTTCGAGCTGTCCGAGATCGATCTCGAGCAGCGCCACGAGGGAGATGTTCTCGGTGCCGGCCAGTCCGGCTTCCGCTCCAGCCTGCAACACCTGCGGGTGGTCCGCGACGCCAAGGTCATCGTCACGGCGCGCGACGCCGCGGAGCGGATGCTGGCCGACGATCCGGATCTCGCAGGCGCCCCCCACCTGGCGGTCGAGGTGGACGAACTCGACCGGGCCAGCCAGAGTGACTTCATGGAGCGTTCATGACCCGGATCATCGGAGGGTCCGCGGGCGGCCGGCGCCTCACGACACCGCGCGGCCAGAACACCCGGCCCACCAGCGACCGGGTTCGCGAGGCGCTCTTCTCGGCGATCGAGTCGTGGTGCGGATCGCTCGACGGACTGCGCTTCCTCGACCTCTACGCGGGCTCGGGGGCGATCGGGCTCGAGGCCCGGTCACGAGGGGCCGGCGTGGTCACGATGGTCGAGAGCGATCGGCGTACGGCCCAGTTGGTGAACACCAACATTCGTAGTCTGAATTTCAACCATGTCGAGGTGATTTCGACCACGGTGGCCGCGACCCTGCAGCGGACCCCGGTCGCGCCCTACGACGTGGCCTTCCTCGATCCGCCCTATCCGCTCGAGAACCACGCAGTGGAAGGGGATCTGGCGCTTCTGCTCCGTAACGACTGGCTTGCCAAGGACGCACTCGTCGTGGTCGAGCGAGGTGCCCGCGGGGCAGGGTTCACCTGGCCTGACGGCCTCACCGGGTGGCGCGAGAAGAAGTATGGCGAGACGGTGCTGAGATATGGTCACGCGGCGTCACCCGCAGCGACAGAGGAGTGAAGATCCAAGTGCGACGAGCGGTATGTCCCGGCTCATTCGACCCAGTGACCAACGGTCACATCGACATCGTGTCGAGGGCGTCATACCTCTTCGACGAGGTTGTCGTGGCGGTGGGAGTCAACAAGTCCAAGAATCGACTCTTCTCGCCCGAGGAACGCATCGACATGCTCACCGAGGCGGTCCGGGAGTTTCCGAACGTCAAGGTCGACGGCTTCACCGGCCTGCTCACGACCTACTGCCAGGAGCGTGACATCCACGCGATCGTGAAGGGCCTGAGGGCGGTCAGCGACTTCGACTACGAGCTCCAGATGGCCCAGATGAACGCCAGCCTGGCTGACATCGAGACCGTGTTCGTGCCGACCACCCCGGAATATTCCTTCCTGGCCTCCAGCCTGGTCAAGGAGGTCGCCACGTTCGGTGGTGACGTG